>NZ_JBSFWR010000090.1:0-35070 GCF_053594915.1 Kitasatospora sp. NPDC002543
GAGCCACTGCGGAGCATTGGCGACCGACGACAACGCGGCGAGGTGCGTGCCCCGGCGTCGCACGCCCGGCGGGAATTGTCAGACACGCCCTAGCACCAGCTCCGGGACGTCGGACGAGTAGACCCTGCCGGTCTGGACGGCCACCCGTACCTCCCGGATGTCCGCCCACGCGTAGGAACGCGCCCGGAGCAGCCCGGAGTACGTCACTCCGGCCGGCCCGTAGGAGATGCCGAACACCGGCGCGCGGACCGTCAGCACCGCGCCCACCGCGCCCATGACCAGGACCAGGACCAGGGCCAGGCCCATGCCCCGCGACGGCCGACCGGCCCTCGCCCGCCGCCGCCACCACGCCCGCCGCCATCACCACCGCGAGCAGCAGGAGCACGGCGCCCATCGGGAAGTAGACGAGCGACCAGGCCGTACGTCTCTTCCGCATGCCGTGCCCCCTTCCGCGGCGCGCGGCGCGCGGTGCCGTCCGGGCACCGGCATACGAACGGTGGCGACAGCCGCCGACGGGTGGGGCGGCGGGCGAGGGTGGCCGGGGCGGCGGGGTGACTCACGTGCTCGGCGTGGTGGGCGAGTTCGTCCCGCTGCCGCGCGGAGGCCAGGCACCTCACCGCGGCCGGACGGCGCCGCCACCGCCGTCCGGCGCGGGCGCGGGCGCGGGCGCCTGCTCGGTCTCCCCCCTCCCCCGGGCCAGCCGCCGGCGGGGGCGGGGCGGTGTTCCTCGAAGTGCGCATCACGGTCGGCGAGTTCGTCGCCCTGCCTGTGGGCGGTGTCGGCGGCCGCCGTCCGGGCTTCCGCCAGGCCCTGTCCGGGCGATCGAGTTCGCAGCAGTCCGTTACTGCCGCGGGATATCAATGCCCGCCGCGCGCAGGTGCCCCTCGACCAGCCCGTTCAGCCGGGCGATGGACGGTGCCTCGTCCTCCCGATGGTGGTTGATCACGCCGTACCGGGAGGCCGTGTCGGGCCCGTGCGGTCGCTTGGCCGGCAGCGTCAGCAGCGCGCGGACGCCCAGCAGGTTGGCGGCCACCGCTGAGGCCAGCTCCTCGATCCGCGGGTCGTCGGGATCCCAGGTCCTCGCCTCCCAGCCACGCTTGGTCAACTCAACGAATTCGGGGTCGTCGAGCCGGTGTTCGAGGTTGGCCAGGAAGAGGTCGAAGACCTCGGGAGTCAGTGCCCGCGACAGCACCAGGGCCTCCCGCTGGGTGGTGACGTAGTCGGGGCTGAAGTCGAGCTCGGCGAGTCGCTCCAGGACCGCGCAGGCCCGGTCGGGCAGCAGGGCGCGGTCACCGCGGGCGAGCCGGTGCAGGGTGTCGCGGCGGGCGGTCAGCTCCTCGATCTGTTCGGTGAGCCGGCGGCGGACGTCGTCCAGGGCGGTGGCGAACCGCTCGGGCTCGGCGTCGAGCAGCTCGCCGATCTCGGCCAGCGGCACGCCCGCCCCGGCCAGGGCCCGGACCTGGACAAGGCGCAGCAGGTCGGCCGAACCGTAGCGCCGGTAGCCGGAATGGTCCCGTTCCGGTTCGGCGACCAGGCCGAGCCGGTGGTAGTGCCGCACCGTCTTGACGGTGATCCCGACGAAAGCCGCCGCCTGGCCGATCGTGAGCCCTTCTGCCATGGAGCGAGAGTAACGCTCTTCCATCGGCTTGACCTTGACCTTGGGTCAAGGTCCACGCTCATCTCGTACCCGCTGACGCGAGATGAGGAATCACCATGAGTGAGCAGAACGCCGCCGCCGCGCAGGACCGCCCCGAGCTGCGGAAGGCCATGCAGGAGATCGTCGACGCCGGTTTCTCCGGTGTGCAGCTGCGCGTGAACGACGAGCTCGGCGAGTGGGTCGGCAGCGCCGGGGTGAGCGAGCTGGGCAGGACCGAGAAGCCGCCGATCGACGGGCACTTTCGGGTCGGCAGCGTCACCAAGACCTTCGTCGCGACCGTCGTCCTGCAGCTGGTGGCCGAGGGCCGGCTCGGCCTTGAGGACCTGGTGGCCGACCACTTGCCGGAGTTCCGGCTCGACCGGCGGATCACAGTACGGATGCTCCTGCAGCACACCAGCGGGCTGTTCAACTTCACCGGCGAGTTCTCCAAGGACGGGTCGGTCGAACCCGGTGTGGTCGCCGGTTGGGGCAAGGAGTGGGTGGAATTGCAGCACGCGACCTACCGGCCGGAGGAACTGGTGCGGGGGGCGTTGGCGAAGCCGGCGCGGTTCGAGCCGGGGACGGCCTGGAGCTACTCCAACACCAACTATGTCCTGGCCAGGCTGCTGATCGAGCAGGTCACCGGCCGCTCGCTGCCCGAGGAGGCGCACCGGCTGATCCTGGGCCCGCTCGGGCTGACGGGCACCCTACTGCCGGAGACCCGGGAGGACATCCCCGAGCCGCATGCCCACGGCTACTTCGGCTACGACGACGCCGGGCAGTGGAAGGTGGTCGACACAACGCGCTTCAACCCCTCCTGGGTATCCGCCGCCGGCGACATGATCTCGACCAGCCGGGACCTCCACACGTTCTTCTCCGCGCTGAACAGTGGCAAGCTCATCTCGACCGAGCTTCTGGCCGAGATGCGCGTCGCGGACCCCACGATGGGTTATGGCCTGGGGGTGTTCGTGGAGGAGCTGGACGGCGGCGGCACCGTCCTCCACCACAACGGAGGGTTCTGGGGCTGGGGCGCGATGATGTACAGCACGCCCGACGGCACCAAGACCCTGACCGGCTCGCTGACCTCCGGGGATGTCGAAATGGACCTGCCCACCATGGCCGGGACGTTCGAGAAGGTGAAGCAGACACTGGTCAAGGCGGTGTTCGCCTAAGCCCCATCCGGGCGATCATGTGCGGAGCCAGATGACGAGGGCGGCTCCCGCTGGAGCAGGCGCTCCCAGGTCCCGTCGGCCGACCACAGCCGGTGGCGCTCGTGGACCGTCGTCCAGGGACCGAACCGCTCGGGCAGATCCCGCCAGTGCACGCCGGTCCGCACCCGGTGCAGGATCCCGTCGATCACCTGCCGGTGGTCCCGCCACCGGCCACAACGCCTGTTGCTGACCGGCTGGAACGGCCGCAGCCGCTCCCACTCGGCATCCGTGAGATCTCCCCGCCCCGTGCCCGGACCAACGAGCACAGCGAGCGATAGTCACATGATCGACCGGACAAGTCCTAGCCGGCGGCGCCCGCCGCGATGACCTGCTCCGCGTCGGCGACGTGCCTGCTGACGCCCTGGGCGAACGTGGCCAGTTCCGCCGGGTGGGCCGCGATGTACTGCCGGTCGTAGGCGGCCTGGACGGCCACCGTGATCCCCATGAAGTTGGTGGACCGTTTGCAGGCGTCGTCGGCGGTCGCGGTGGCGAGTTCGGCCGGGGTGTGGCTGACGGGCGTCTCGGCACTCCGTGTCCGGTCGCGCCAGCGCGGGTCCATGTAGGCGGCCGCCGGGGTGGCGTAGGTGAAGCCTCGGTCCTTCATGCAGGTGCTCCACTGCCGGTCGGCGGCCACGACGCGGGGGTCCGTCAGGGGTTCTTTCGGCCCGCCGCCGGGCAGGGCCGAGGGGTCGGAGTTCAGGAACATCGCTCCGCCGACGGCGTCCAGGCCCGCTTGGAGGCAGCCGCCCTTGGGGACGGCCCGGCCCTGGAACTCGGTGACCGGGGTGCCGGTCGCATCCCGTCCGGTGAGTACCTGCCGGGTGGCGGCGGAGGCCGGCTGCCCGGTACCGACGGCCACGACGGCGTCGTAGCCGGTGGCGGCGACGCGGTCGGGCGCGAAGTAGCCGTAGAGCTGGGACCGGACGTCCCGGGCGGCGGGTTCGGTCCCGGCCGGGTCCGGGCCGGGGGCCTCCGTGATGCCGAGCCGTCGCAGGCAGTCGGCGCTCGTCAGATAGGCGGCCCGTTCCACGGTCCGGGTCTGCGCCGTGGTGGGGAGGTAGGCGTCGATCGGGCGTATCACCTGGCCGACGCCGGTGATGGTGGGGATCTCGCCCAGTTGCGGGGGCGCCGGGCGGGCGTCTCCGGTGCCGCAGCCCGCGAGGGCCGCCAGCAGGGCGAGCGTCAGGGCCGAGGTCGTGGAGCGTTTCATTTCCGTCCTCCGGGGGCGGGCGCGGCGGAACGGCACCCGCCACGGGCGACCGTGGGTCGGTGGCGGGTGCCGGATTCACGGGCCGGTGGGGCCGGGGATCACGTCCAGTTCGGGTTGTCGATCTCCAGCGCGTAGGTGATCACGCCGCCGAGGTAGCCGGTGGACTGACCGGGCTGCAGCTTGATGACGCCGCTGGAGTTGTAGAAGGCGGCCCAGTTCCACTGGGTCGACTCGTAGGTGACGTGGTCGATCTGGCCGATCCCGAACAGGCTGCTGGTGTTCTTGTAGCCGATGGAGCCCGCCGCGCAGTAGTTGCCGTTGCCGCTGGTGGTGACCGTGAGCCCGTTGGTGGGGCAGCCCACTCCGCCGATGGCGTTCGCCGGTGCCGCCACGGCCACCCCGGCCAGGGCGAGGCCGGCGGTGGCGGTGAGGGTGAGGAGCTTCCTGCCGATCTGCATGGGGAATCCTTCGGTCGAGGTATCGGGTACCGGGTGTCGAGGCGCCGGGGTGATCGCGGCCCATGAAGAGAATGGCCGTCGGACGCAACGGCGGTGCGAGTTGTTCGACCGGGGTCGGAGGATGGCAAACCGCCCCGAACTTGCACGGAACATGCCAAGAAATCCCCTGCAGGTCGCCGGACCGCCGGGGGAAGGAACGCGCTCGTCTTGCGCTCCACCGTGCGGCCCCGGCGGCCGGGAGTGCGGATCGCGAGGTCCGACCGCGGCCGCCGGGGGGCGGCGTGGGCCGTCGGCATCCCAGGAACCTGGGATACCGGCGATCGAGCGCGCGCTGACAAGCTGACGGCGGTCGGCCGGCCGGTCCCCGGAGCCGACCGCACAGCCCCGCCTCGGGGAGGAGGCGGAAGGGGGGAACAGGGGCGGGCGTCCGCACAGGGGGTGCCCGCCCCCGCTGCTACTGGTCGACTACTGGTCGACGGTGAAGACCACCGCCAGGCCGTCCGCCGCCGCCGTCCGGTAGAACTCCCGCAGGTCGGGGAAGAACGCCTCCGTGTAGTCGAGGTCCTCGTCTCCGCGCTCGCCGTCGTAGTCCTCGAACTCCAGCTCCGCGTACCGCTGCCGCAGCCACGCCCCGTCCAGCGGGGCGAGCGCCTCGGCCACCGCCCGGACCTGGGCCGGGTCCAGGTAGCAGACCTCGTAGTCCTCCCCCTCGTGCAGCGGCCGTCCGCCGAGGATCGCGTGCGACAGCGGGAACTCCCCGTTGTCGCCGTGCAGCCGGCCGTCCGTCAGGCAGCGGTGCAGCGCGTCCCACGCCTTGTCCAGCTCGCACACCCGCGGCACGTCCCAGGCCTCCTCGATCTCCTCCACCACCTCCCGCACCCGCTCGTCTCCGCCGCCCGCCAGCAGCCGCGCCGACTGGTCCCGCGTCAACGCGAACAGCACTCCCAAGCACGCCATCCCGGTGCCTCCTCTCCGCCCCGGATCCAACCGCACGCCACTGACAGCCGGTCGGCCGGTCGGCCTGGCTCCGGGGCGGCGGGGCCTACGCGGCGCAGGTGCGGTCGCGGGCGGGGAGGCGGCCGGTGGCGAGGTAGGCGTTGACGGCGGTGTCGACGCAGGAGCTGCCGTGGACGCCGTAGTTGGCGTGCTGGTTGGCGCCCGCGAGGGTGAGCAGGCGGGAGCCGGGGAGGCGGTCGTGCAGGGCGGTGCTGTCGGTGTAGGGGACGCGGGGGTCCCCGGTGGAGGCGACGATCAGGGCCGGGGCGTCGCGGCGGACCCGGACGGGGGCCTCGCGGGGGCTGTCCCAGAAGGCGCAGGGGGTGATGTTCTCGGCCAGCGGGGCGAACAGCGGGTGGGCGGCGCGCTCGCGCTGGATGTCGCGCCAGTACGTCTCGGGGTCGCGCGGAGCGGGCACGTCACCGCACAGGATCGCGGTCTGGACGCTGCCGACGGCGGAGCCGGCGGAGGTGAACACCGAGCGCAGGAACTCCGCGAACGCGGGCGGCAGGGGGGCGGTGCGGCCCCGGGCGGCCCGGGCGAGCAGGGCCGCCTGCTCGGCCAGGGCGGCGCGCGCCGGGTCGGTGTCGTCGGCCATCCCCGTGAAGAGCAGGGCGGGGACCTGGCTGTCGTCGAGGCGGAAGGTGTCGGGGGCGGTGCCGACGGTGAGCGGTTCCCGGGAGGAGGCGGCGATGACGCCGTCGACGGTGGCGCGCACCTCGCCGCGGGTGCGGCCGAGGCCGTAGGTGCTGTCGCGCGCGGCCGTCCAGTCGGCCCAGTCGTCGTACGCCTTCTCGTTCGCGGCCTCGGTTCCCTTCATGAGGCGGGGGTTGTAGCGGTCGGGGTCCAGGGCGCTGTCGAGGACCACCCGGTCGTAGCGGGTGGGGAACATCTGGGTGTAGGCCGTGCCCAGGTAGGTGCCGTAGGAGTAGCCCAGGTAGGAGATCTTCCGTTCGCCGAGCACGCCGCGGACGACGTCGATGTCGCGGGCGGTGTTGCGCGTGGTGACGTGCGGCAGGACGTCGGCGTTGGTGGCCCGGCAGCGCTCCGCGACGTCCCGGGCCCGGGCGGTCTGGCGGTCGAAGCCGGCCCGGTCGGGGCCGGCCGACAGCAGGCCGGGCCCGGAGGACAGCCCGCAGTCCAGCGGGGTGCTGCGGCCTGTGAAGCGCGGGTCCATGCCGATCACGTCGTAGCGGGCGCCGGTCTCCTTCATCGCGGGGCGCACGGTGAGCCCGATGCCGAGGCCGGGGCCGCCCGGGCCTCCGGGGTTGACCAGCAGGGAGCCGATGCGGTGGCGGGTGTCGGTGGCCTTGAGCCGGGATATGGCGACGGTGATGGTCCGGCCGCCGGGGTCGCCGTAGTCGAGCGGGACGGTCACGTCCGCGCAGCGCGCGCCCGCGGCGTCGAGGGCGCGGCCCGTCGGGTCGTCCCCGGCCCGGGCGCAGCCGTGCCAGTCGGGGCGCTGCTGGTAGTAGCGGCCGAGTCCGGCGGCGGGGGTCGCGTCGGCGGAGGCGGAGGCGGAGGCGGAGGCCGCGGGGGGTGCCGCGGCGAGGGCGGCGGGGGCGGCGGCCAGGCAGGTGGTGAGGCCGGCGGCGAGGGCGAGTCCCGCGGCCGAGGCGCGCCGGGCGGTGGTGCCGGTGGTGGTCATGCTGCTTTCTCCCGGGGGTGGCGGACACGTGCGGCCCGGAGGGCGTCCGGGCCGTGCCGGTCGAGCCTCCCAGCGCGCCCCGCCCGCGGGCATCGCCGTACGGCACGAACTGGCGGTACGTCAGACGCAGCAGGGCCGGCCTTCCGTGTACGTCCGGTGCAGCACCCGGCCGCAGCCGGTCGGCGGGCGCGGGCGCGTGCGGGAGCGTGTCGGGGATTCCGCGGGGCCGGCGGCCCGCTCCGTCACACGGCCGAAACGCCCACGAAGTATCGTCGGGCCCCTGAGCGCGATCACTGGACAACGGAGGTACTGCGCATGGGCGTTGACACCGAGCGGCCCACCTTCCTGCTGGTCCACGGCGCCTGGCACGGGGCCTGGTGCTGGGATCCGGTGCGCGAGGCGCTGGACGGCGACGGCTGGCGCTCGCACACCGTGGACCTGCCCAGCACCGGCTCCCCGGACGGCCGGCCGGCGGGTGTGCCGGACGACGCGCGGGCCGTCCGGGAGGGCCTGCGGCGCATCGACGGACCGGTGGTGGTGGTCGCCCACTCCTACGGCGGCGTGCCCGCGACGGAGGCCGTCGCGGGTGCCGCCGGCGTGGTCCGGGTGGTGTATGTCGCGGGGTTCCAACTGGACGTGGGCGAGAGCCTGTTCAGCTGTCTCGGCGCGCCCGTGCCGGACGACGACAGCGGCCAGGCCCCGCCCTACCGGGACGCGCGGAACGTCCTGTTCGCCGACGTGCCCGAGGCCGAGGCGGAGCGTGCCGTCGCCCGGCTGCGGCCGCAGAGCGTCCGTTCCTTCACCGAGCCGGTGACCACGGCGGGTTGGCGCACCGTGCCGTCCAGCTACGTCGTCTGCGAGCACGACCGGGCGCTCGATCCGGCCCGGCAGCACCGGCTCGCCGCCCGGGCCGGTTCCGTCCACCGGCTGCCGAGCGGCCACTCGCCGTTCCTCTCCATGCCCCGGCGGCTCGCCGCCCTGCTGGGCCGGACCGCGTCCTGCGGGGGGTGAGGGGCGGCGCCGGGGCGGGGTTCGTCACCCGCAGATCTGGGAGCCCGCGCTTCCGTTGGGGTAGGCGAGGTTGACGCCGGTGTCGGCGTACCCGGTGCCGCACGCGCGCGTGTTCGGCGTGTGGACCATGAGGCTCCACTGGTACGGCTGGCCGGACGCGGAGGACGGGCTGCGGCCGTACCAGCCGGTGCCGCCGTCCGACGTCGACGCCGTGCGGTGGATCTTCGCGCCGTTGCCGCACGGCTGGCCGCTGCAGTTGGTGACCTGCGAGTACACGCGGATCCACTGCGTCAGGCAGCTGGGGCTGTACCGCATCTCGATCGTGCCGATCCGGTCGCCGGCGCTGGTCTTCAGCGGGGCGGAGGACAGCGTCGTGGAGTTGTTCGAACAGCCGGTGCTCTGGGGGTCCTTTCCGTCGTAGGAACCGGCGGCCTGGGCCTGGGAGGTGCCGCCGAGCGTCAGGCCGATCGTGCAGGCGAGGACGGCCAACGCCGACGCCGCCGTCTTGCGGCGGGCACCGCTGGTGTCGCGCATCGAAAGGTCCCTTCGTGGGTGAGCCGATCGCTCGCACCAGCGTGACCGGCGCCCGTTGACGGCCGATAAACCGTCGATGGACACCGTCTCGTCGGCCGGGCGAGGGGCTTCGTTCACCGAAGGGCGGAGTGGACCGGCGGGCCGCCTCCCCCGTCCTCGGCGGTCGGGACGGGCTTCGGGGGGCCGTCCGGCCCCTCGCCCGGGGCGGTCGGGCTCCGGGCGAGGGGCCGGGTGAGGGGCCTGCGGTCACTCCCGGTGCGTGACGACCGCGAGGGCCCGTTCGCGGACGTCCGCGCTGGGGTGGCGGCGCAGTTCGCGCAGCAGGTCCCGCCATTCCGGGGGCCAGCCGAGACGGCTGCCGCAGGCTTCCGTCAGCGCCGTCGCGAACAGGGCGGCGGCCGGGCCGGTGTCGCCCTGGCGGCGGGCGGTCCGGGCCAGCGCGTCGGGTGTGCCGGGCGGCGGCAGCGGGCCCGAGGCGTGCTCGCCCAGCAGGGCCTGGGCGGTGAGGGCGGCTGCGGCGGGCCGGCCGTGGTGGGCGGCGGCGAGGGCGTCGAGCGCGGCCGTCAGGGCCTGCGGTCCGGCGGCCGGGTCGACCAGCCGGCGCAGCGCGGTCGCCCTGACGCCGGCGAGCTCGGGTTCGGCGGCGAGCAGCTCGGCGACGCCGGCGAGCAGCGGGCGGTGGCGGTCGTCGGCGGGGAGGTCGGCGAGGTGGGTCAGCCTCCGGCGGGCCGGCAGGTCCCGGTCGTCCCCGGCGTCGGGGGCGTCCGCCCGTACGGCGGCGGCGAGTTCGGCGAGGGTGTCGTGCAGCAGGCTGCCGGGGGCGGCGCCGCCGAGCGGGTGCGGCAGCCCGGAGGCCGCGAGGGCGCGGACGGCGTCCGCACCCTGGCGCCAGCCGCCTCGGACGGCCGGATCGGTGACGGCCCGCCGGGCCACGTCCGCGGTGTCCGGGGCCCAGGCGGCCCACTGCGGCAGGACGGCGAGGGCGGGTGCCGCGACCTCCGGGTCGGACGCGGCGGCGACGGAGGCCACCAGGCGGGCGTAGCGGGCCCGGTGGGCGGCGGGCAGGTGGCGCGGGTCGGTGCGCAGGACGGCGAGGCGCACGGGCGGCGGGGCCTGCCCGGCGGCCTCGGCGAGCAGGCCCCAGACGGGTTCGGCGTCCAGCAGCGCGGTGCTGAAGGCGACTGCGGCGGCACGGACGTCGCGGTGCTGGTCCTCGGTGCGGTACGCGGCCACCAGGAGGTCGGCGGCGGTGCGCGGCGGCAGGTGTTCGGCGGCCAGCCGTACGGCTTCCTTGCGGCTGGTCACCTTGCTGCCCCGGGTCCCGGAGAGCAGCGTGCCGAGGTGTCCGGCGAGTTCGCCGGGCGGGGTGAAGCGGGCGGCGCGGGTGGCGGCGTACACCGCGACCCGGGCGCGGTCGCCGCCCGCGTGGGCCAGCAGGTCGGGCAGGGCGTCGGCGGGCCGGTCGGTCCGGGCGAGCGCGGCGAGGGCGGCCTCGGCGAGCACCACCTCGGCGGAGTCCAGTCGGGCGCGGACGACCGCCTCGCCGTACTCGGGGATCGCGGCGGCGGCGTGGACGGCGGCGGCGCGTCCGTGCAGCGGCAGGGTGGGGTCGTCGGCGGTCGCGGCGGCGAGCCGGGCGGCGGCCTGCCACTGGCGGGGCGTCCAGCGCTTCGCCGACCAGGTGGGGGGCATGGGTGCCCGCCGCGGGCGCTTCAGGAACCTCCCGTACGGCGGTACGGGGGCGAGCAGCGGGTCGAGCAGGTCGGTGCGCCGTTCGGCCAGCACGTGGTGGACGGCCGGCAGGACGGCGGCGGAGGGTTCGAGTTCGAGGATCCCGGCGACCCTGGCGTCGCGGGTGCGCGGGTCGTCCAGCCACAGGGAGGCGGCGGTCGTGAACGCGCCGTCCGACCCGAACTGGAGGGCGTGCAGGAGGAGTTCCTGCAGTTCGGGGATGCCGCGGGCGCGGCGGCCGAGCGAGCGGGCCAGGGTGAACAGCAGCCAGTACTCGGCGGTGTCGGCCATGGCGTCGAGCCATGGCCGCAGGGTCGCGAACACGGCGTGCTCCTGGCCGCGCCGCAGCCGGTGCTCCAGTCGGCCGAGTTCAACCGTGCCGGTCTGCCCGGCGATCCGCCGCAGGCTCCGCAGCGCCCAGTCGACCAGTTCGGTGGCGCCGGTGACGGCGTGTTCGCGCAGCACGTCGGCGATCAGTCGCTGGAGGGCGGCCCGGGTGGCGTAGGAGCAGTCGCGGGCGTCGACCGCGTCCCCCACGGCGGTGTCGAGGGCGGGCACCGCCGCCGGGGTCAGCAGCCGGGCGGGCACCCGGGCGAGCGCGGTCAGGGCCGCGCAGCGCACCGGGTCCTGTTCGTTGCGCAGCCGCGGGAGCAGCCCGAGGGCGTCCTGGACGGCGGCCCGGTCGTCGCCGGCGGCGGCGTTGGCGAGCAGGCCGGTCCAGGCGGCGGCCCGGTCGGCGGCGTCCGCGCGGGAGAGGGCGGCCCGCAGTTCCGGCTGGGCCTCCTCGGGGGGCAGGTGGGCCAGGACGGGGACGACCTGGGGCCAGGGGCGGCCCTCGGCGCGGCGTGCGGCGGCCTGCCGCCGGGCCTCGGCGTGGCGGCGGGCGTGGGGGAACAGCGGTAGCAGCAGGGCCAGTTCGGCTTCCTGCGGGAGGGCGTCGGCGTACACGGCGTCGAGGAAGGCGTCGCGCCGGGACGGCGGAAGGGCGCGCAGCAGGGCGGCGAGGCAGGTGGGTGAGGCCAGCCAGTGGCGGCCGAGGGCGGGGAGCGAGGGCGGGTCGGCGCGCGCCAGTCGGCGCAGTGTGCCGCTGGTGGGCGGCGCGGTGTACCGCTCGACCGCGCCGCGTCGCGGGTCGGCGAGGACGCGGACGGTGCGTTCGGCGTCCGCGGCGGCCAGCGCCGGCAGGGAGGAGCGGCGCAGCGGGAGGTCCGGGCCGAACCGCTCCAGCAGGTCGAGGACCCGTTCGGGGCGGGTGCGCGCGGTGGTGGCGAGGACGTCGGCGAGGGCGGGCCAGTGCCTGAGCCGCAGTGTCTCGGGGTGCTCGGCGAGGACCTGGTCGAGGTGGTCCAGGACCTCGTCGGGGAAGCGTGCGGCGAGGCGGGCGAGCGGTGCGGCGTGGGCGAGGTGGGGCAGGGTCCGGGCGACGAACGCGGGGCCGCAGGCGGGGAGCAGGCGGGCGGCTTCGGCGTCGCCCCATTCGGCGCGCAGGCGCTCGACCAGTCGTTCGGCGAGCCGGTGGCGGCGGCCCTGCCGGACGATGCCGGTCAGCTGGCGGCGCAGGACGCAGGAGGCTCCGGTGAAGGCCGCCTCGATCGCCTCGTCCGGGACGTCCTGGGTGCGGGCGGCGCGCAGGGCGTGTGCGCGGACCACCGGGTCGGGGTCGGTCAGCCGCTCGGCGAGGTGGCCGGTGGCGCGGGCGGCGGTCGCGGCGAGGGCGGCCAGCCGTCGGCCGTGGGTGCCGGAGCGTTCGAGCGCGGACAGCAGTCCGGGGAGTTCCTTGTCGGGGTCGAGTTGTCGGGCCGTACGGGCGACGAGCTGTTGGCGCTCCGGGTGGGAGAGCGGGTCGAGGTCGGCGAGCAGCTGATCGGCTTCGTACGGCATGCGGTCATTGTGGCCGGGCCGGGCGGTGCCTCCCACTGGTTTTCCGCTGCCGCGACCGCGTGCGGGGGTGTCGGCCGGGCGGCGGGCGGCTCGGGTTCGGGGGTTCGGGGCTCGGGCAGCCCCGCGGTGTGGCGGGGCTGCCGTCTCCCAGGAGGTTAGGAGCCGGAGCGTTCCGGTCGCCGGCTCCTGACGGCCGGGAAGACGCGCTGCCGAGAACCGGCGACGCCGTGCCGAGTCGGCGCCGGCGCGGGGACGGGCCGTCAGCGGTGGCCCAGCACGTTGACCACCCGTCCGCTGGGGTCGCGGACGAAGAACCGCCGCACGCCCCACTCCTCGTCCTGCAGCGGGTGGACGATCTCCGCGCCGCTCGCCCGCATGACCGCGTAGGCCGCGTCCACGTCGTCCACCTCGACGCTCATGTCGGGGGCGACGGGCGCGGTCCGGTCCCCGGCCATGACGCTGATCTGCGCCGAGGGGGCGGACGGGGAGGCGAGCGTCATGATCCAGCCGTGGTTCATCACCTCCTCGAAGCCCAGCAGGCCGTAGAACTCCCGGCTCTCCTGCGCGGCCTGCGACCGGATGTTGGGCACGACACGGCGAACTGCCATCGACGACTCCGAACGAGAGCGAACCTGTTTTCTGTGTCTCCGCAGGCGTACTACAGCACGTCCGGCCGCGCGTGCCGCATCGGGGGCGGGGCGTCGCGGCCGTAACGGACGGCGGGCGGGCGCCGGCCGGGGGGCCTGCCCCCGGATCCGGCCCCGGGGGTGCCCCCCGGTGAGGACGGTGGTCCTCCCCAGCGCGCCGCGGGCACCGCCGGCGTGAGGATCGACCCATCGAACGCCGAGGTCGTCGGCGTTCCCTCGAGTCGGGGTGATCACAACGATGGCAGGCAACGAGCGGATCGCGCGGCGCGGACTGCTGGCGGCGGCGGCAGCGGCCACCGCGGCGGCCGTGCTGGCACCGGTGGCGGCGGTCGCCGCGCCGGCCGCGGCCAAGGACGCCGGTACGGGCACGGGTACCGGTACGGGCGCGGGCGCGGATCCGGCGACGGCGCGGCGCTCCGTCGTGGTGGAGGCGTTGGAGAGCGTCGCCCGGCCGCTGCGGACGACGGAACCCGGCGGTGGCACCGCCGATCTGAGCGCGCTGGTCCGGATGATCGGCGACGCCGAGGTGGTCGGCCTCGGCGAGGCCACCCACGGCTCGCACGAGTTCTTCGCGATGAAGCACCGCCTGTTCCGCTGCCTCGTCGAGGAGCGGGGCTTCACCACCTTCGCCCTGGAGACGAGTTGGACCAGCGGTCTGCGGATCGACGAGTACGTCCGGGGCGGCCCGGGCGACGCGCGGCAGGTCGTCAAGGAGGCCCTGGGCGACAGCCCGTGGGACCGCGAGGAGTTCGCCGACCTGATCGCCTGGATGCGGTCCTACAACGCGGGCCACCCGCGGAAGCCGGTCCGCTTCCTGGGCGACGACCTCGGCCTGCCGAGGCTCGGCGACCGGATCTTCGACGAGGTCACCTCCTACGTGCGCGGGGTCCGCCCCGACCTCCTCCCCCGGCTCGAGGGGCTCTACGCGGGCCTGCGGCCGTTCGACGACGCCTTCGCCCACCTGAAGAGGCCGCTCGCCGAGCGCCGGGACGACGCCGCCACCGCGCAGCGGGCGCTCGACCTGGTCACCGCGGTCGGGGCCGGGGACGGGACGACGGACGGGGCGAGGGGCGGGGCGAGGGGCGGGGCCTCCGGCGACGACGCCCACGCGTGGGCCGTGCAGCACGCCCGGAACATCGCCCAGACCTTCGCCTTCGCCGCGATGGACCTCGACGACCCCGCCTCCGTGTCCGCCTCGGAGCAGCTGCGCGACCGGGCGATGGCGGACAACACCGCGTGGTGGCAGCGCCGCACCGGCGGCAGGGTGCTGCTGTCGGCGCACAACGGGCACGTCGGCTACCTGTCCACCGACACCTTCCTGTACCCCCACCCGCAGGGCGCCCGGCTGCGGGAGGCCTACGGCGGCGGCTACGTGGCTGTGGGCTTCACCTTCGCCGGCGGCTCCTTCCTCACCAACGACGCGGTGCTGAGCAGCGATTGGAAGACCGTCACCGTGCCGGCGGCCACGCCGGACATGAACGAGTACACCCTCGACCGGGTCCGCCACCGGGACTACTACGTCGACCTGCGCACCGCTCCCCGGGCGGCACGCGACTGGCTGGACGTCTCCCGCCCCACCTACGACGCGGGCTCGGTCTACGTCGCCGACCCGATGCCGCGGCTCGCGATCGGCCGGGCCTACGACGTCCTGGTCCACCTGCACCAGGTCACCCAGGCACGCAAGTTCTGACCGCGCGCGTTCCGGCCGCGGCGCGGAGGCCGTCCCGGCCGTCGGCACCCCTCGCGCCCGGCCGCCGGTGCGTGGTTGTCACGGTGGCCGGGCTCTGCGCCGTCGGCGGCGGGCCCGGACGGCCACCCCGAGGGGAGGGGGTGGGTGCCGTCCGGGCCGCTCCCTGCCGACCCGTTCCTCGTCTCACCCCGATCCGGCCGGCCAAACCTGCGGATCGGGGGCTCGGCCTCAGCCGCCGCAGGTCTGGTCCTTCGCGGGCAGCCGGCCCGTGGTCAGGTAGCGGGTGACGTCGGCGTCCGCGCAGGACGGGCCGGCCACCACGACGCCGTGGCCCTCGCCGCCGTTCACCGTGACCATCCGCGCGCCGTGCAGGGCCCGGCGCATGCCCCGGGCCATCTCCAGCGTCGCCTGCGGGTCCCACTGGTTCTGCACGATCAGCGCGTTGACGTCGTTGTCGACCACGGTGGCGGGTTCCCCGCCCGTCGGCTTCCAGAACGCGCACGGCTGGATGTTGGCTCCCAGGTCGCCGGCCAGCGGGTACCTGGCCCGGTCGCGGGCCGCGTCGCGGCGGTACTGCTCGGGGTCGCGCGGCCAGTCGCGGGAGTCGCCGCAGAAGACGGCCCACACGGCGGCGGTCGTGTTGTCGGAGGCGACGCCCGCCGGTACGGCCGGAACGGCGGGCCCGCCCGCGGCCGCGGCCTTCAGCGCGGCGATCCAGGGGGTGACGGCCTCGACGTGGACGAAGGCGGCGTACCCGGCGCGGATGGCGTCGCCGTCGAGCGTGCCGTCCTCGGTCGGGACGGGCGTGCGGTCGGCGTGGGCGACCAGGTCCCAGTAGGTCCTGCGGACCTCGGCGGCGGTGGCGCCCAGGCCGTAGGTGGCGTCGCGGGCGGCGGCCCACTCGGTCCACCGGGTGAAGGCGCGTTCGGCCCCCACCGACGCCTCCCGGAGCGTCCCCCGCCACGCGAGCGCCGGGTCGAGCGCGCTGTCGAGCACGAACCGGTCCGAGCGCTGGGGGAACATCTGGGTGTAGACGGCGCCCAGGTAAGTCCCGTAGGAGTACCCGAAGTAGGAGATCCTCCGCTCGCCCAGCACCGCCCGGACGACGTCCATGTCGCGGGCCGTGTTGCGGGTGGTGAGGTGGGGCAGCACGTCCCCGGACTTGGCCCGGCACTTGTCGGCCACCGACTTGGCCCGGTCCACGTCCTTCGCGAACGTCCGTGCGTTGTAGGGGTGTTGGAAGGTCCGCTCGTCTTCCGTCAGGTCGCAGCCGATCGGCGAGCTCTGCCCGACCCCGCGCGGGTCGAAGCCGATCAGGTCGAACCGCTCCCGCACCTGCGCGGACAGCAGCGGCTCCATCTCCACGGGCATGGTCAGCCCCGGGACGCCCGGGCCCCCGGGGTTCATCAGCAGCACGCCGTGCCGTTCCTTCGCGCTGCCCGCCTTGACCCGCGATATCGCGATGTCGATCTTCCGGCCCGCCGGGGCCCCGTAGTCGAGCGGCACCTTGACCTTCGCGCACTCGAACGCGGCCGGCCCGCCCGCGTCGCAGCGCTCCCACCGGAGTTCCTGCTGCGCGTACCGCTGGAGCGGATCGCCCGCCGCGAACGCCGTCGCGGGGGTGAGGGCCGCCAGCGCGGCCGTCACCGCCCCGACCGTGACCACGGAAATCGTTCGCCCGTCCTGCAGCGCCATGCCGGTCCTCCGTACGGAATCAAGTGCCTCGGTGCCTCCAGTCTCCGGGCGGCCCGGCCCGCGCCGCGTACGGCGCGGGAACGGGCTCGGGATCCGACTCACGGCGTACGGCGGAGCACGGACGTCCTGCCGGAGTGGCATGTTCCCCTTGTCTGTCGCCTCGGGGTGAACGGCCGACGGGCCGCGAGCCGTTCCGGCCGCGGCGGTCGCGCGGGCCGCTGCCGGCATGTCACCCGATCTGGATGGCGGCGACCCTCGGCGGGCGGTTCGGGAAGGTGATGTCGGTCCAGCGTTCGATCCGCACGGAGTCGCCGTTCACGTCGTAGTAGGTCAGGTCGTTGTTGCCGGTGGAGATCCGGTCGACCCACCACCCGCCGAAGTCGGTCCTCCCCCCGTTCGCGTAGCAGTCGACGCTGTCCCGGCCGTCGAGGTGCGACCAGATCTTCAGGAAGTCGTTGCGGCCCCCGTCGCACGGGACGTGGTCGATGGCGAAGGCGCCGGAGTTCGGCAGGCCGACGGTGAAGGTGGCGGCCGCGGCGAGCGCCACGGCCAGGGAACGGACAGCCCTCTTGGTCGTCGAGATCACGGGTTCTCCCTCGTGCGAGATCCGGGACGCGGCCCGGCGCTGTCGGTGACGCCACGTCATGACGCGACGTGCGAACGGGGTTTCGCCGGTGCGGCGCGCGGCCGGCCGCGCGCCGGTCCGGCTCCTCACGGGCGTGCCTTCCGGTGGCACGGCCGCGGGACCCGAGGCCTCAACGTAGTGACCCCCGTCCCCCGTCCGGCCGCAACACTCCGCGTCCGGACCGACGGGCCGGGACATCACCCGATCGTGGCGCGGGCGGCGGTGCGCGGGGGTCTCGGCGCCGGCCCGCTCCGGGGGTCAGCCGTTCGCCGACCCGGGGAGCCGGTCGAGCCAGTCGAAGAGGTCCGTGCCCAGCAGCTCGCCGTGGTCCGCGACATCGCCCCGCAGGGGGCCCGGCGCGAGCCGGTACAGGGACGAGCGGTCCCGGCCGTGCCGGCGCATGAACAGGCCCGCTCCCCCGCCGTCCTCGCCGACCAGGACCCAGTGCGGCGCGTACGTACGCACCTCCCAGGCGTCGTTGCGGGCCCGGAAGGCGTGCGGCCCGAACAGCGCGCCGCCGTCCGGCAGTCGGAGCCCCGGGGTGGCGCGCCACAACCGGGCGACGGCCGGGTTCGGCCCCTCCCGCAGCCCGACGGCGAGCGCCGTCCACACCGTCAGGAACCCGGCGAAGGAGTCCGCGACCGGCCACTCCTCACCGGTGACCCGGCTGTGCGCCACGACGGGCCACTCACCGTCGGCGGCCCGGTCGAGGGCGAAGCCGTGGCGCTCGTGGTCGTCGTCCTCGTGGAACCAGAGCCGGTCCCCGCCCGACCGGCCGTCGAGGAGCCCGGGTTCACCGAGCCCGGGCACGGGCTCCACCGTGGCGATCGGACGGCCGCGCAGCGAGCCCTCCCCGTACGCGGCCAGCCACCAGCGGTACGAGCGCGGCAGCGGACCGGTGACGGACTCCGCCGCGCGGATCACGGCCTCGGGTCGGCCCCGGCCCGGCCGGGTGGCGATCCCCGGCGTCGTGGCGATCAGGTCCCGCAGAAGTTCTGGATCGGCCCGCATGACGGGCAGTCTCACACGGGGGTCCGACAGGGGCCCGGCCGGATCGACGGACGCGGACGCGGGCGGGCGCGGGGGCGCGGGCGGGGGCCGACCGCTGCCGGCCGTCGGCTCAGTGCCGTCCGGTCGCCGCGGCGCGCAGCCTGTCGAGGGTGCGGTCCAGGTTGGCCTGGGTCGCCGCGACGGCGGCGTCCGGGTCGCCTGCGGCGATCGCCTCGACCAGGGCGTGGTGCGCGCGGTCGATGCTCTCCCGGTCGACGCCGTCGTGGAGGTGGCCGTCGCTCACCACGTGGTCGGCCGCGTCGCGCAGCGCGCCGACGAAGGAGTCGAAGAGGCGGGTGAGCACCGGGTTGCGCGCGGCCCGGACGACCCGGCGGTGCAGTTCCAGGTCCGCCTCGACGAGTTCGGCCGGGCCCGCGGCCGCGTCACGGTCGGCCAGCGCCGCGCGCAGCGCGGCGACGTCCGCGTCGGTGCGCCGCCGCGCGGCCAGCCGGCCCGCCTCCGCCTCCAGCGCCGCCCGGACCTCGTAGACGTCGGAGGCCTCCGAGCGCCGCAGTTCCCGGTCGAACTCCGAGACCGGGGAGGCGGCGGCCACGTAGGTGCCCGAGCCCTGCCGGGCGCGCAGCTGGCCGTCGACGATCAGCACCCGGACCGCCTCCCGCGAGGTGGTCCGGCCGACTCCGAGGAGCCGGCTCAGCTCCACCTCGCCGGGGAGTCTGCTGCCCACCGGCCACTCGCCCGTGCCGATCAGCCGGCGCAGCTCGGCCGTGGCCTCCTCCACCAGGGAACGATGGTGTACCGGGCGAACAGTCATGGGACGACCCTATCGTCCTCGGGGTGGCGGGCCGCCGGTCGCGGGCCCGTCGACGGGCCCGGCCGGTACGGCCGGTACGGCCGGGTCCTCCTCGGGCTCCCGCTGCGGGGCCGGTTGCGGCGGTACGCGGTCCCGCAGGCACAGGGCGGAGCCGAGCCCGAGCGCCAGCACGCCGAGGACCGCGGCGAGCACGGTGCGCAGGCCGTGCGCGTCGGCCAGGCCGCCGAGCGCCGGGGCGGCGAGGCCGCCCACGGACATGGCGAGTCCGAGGGTGAGCCCGCTGGCGGTGCCGGGCCGGGTGGGGAGGTAGTCCTGGGCGAGCGTCACCTGTGGGGCGAAGGGAAGGAACATGGCCAGTCCGAACGCCACCGCGCCGGTCAGGGCGACCGCGGTGGAGGGCGCGAAGGCCACGGCGGCGAGGGCGGGGACGGCCAGCAGGTAGCCGGTGCGGATCGGGGTCATCCGTCCGTGCCGGTCGCCGAGCCAGCCGCCGAGCAGGGTGCCGGCCGCCCCGGCCAGGGTGAGCAGGGTCAGTGCGGCGGCGCCGGTGCCCGTCGAGCCGTGGAGGTCGCGCTGGATGTGGAGGGCGAGCATCGAGGTGACCGTCACGTAGGGGATCGACCAGGCGACGGTGGTCACGACCAGGCGTCCGAAGGCCCGCCAGTCGTCCCGGTGGGTGGTGGCGCCCCGGGCGGTCGACGGGGCCGCCGGGGTGTGGCCCCGCTGCCGCTGCGAGCGGCCCCGCACGACCCACAGCAGGGCCGCCACCAGGGCCGGGACGGCCAGCAGCCAGCCGCCGTCCAGGCCGTACGAGCCGACCACGAGGGTGACCAGTGCCGGTGCCAGCGAGGCGCCGAGGGTGCCGCCGACGGAGAACAGGCTCATCGCCCGCTGGGACTGTCCGCCGGCCGCCCGGGCCTGGTTGGTGGCGGGCGGGTGGTAGGCGGCGATGCCGAGGCCGGCCAGGGCGGCGCAGAGCCAGGTGAGCGCGTAGCTGTGGGCCGTGGCCGCGCCGGCGATCCCGGCCGCGGCGGTGAGGAAGCCGGCCGGGACGAGCCAGCCGCGGGGGCGCCGGTCTACCAGCAGGCCGAACAGCGGCTGGACCACGCTGGACAGGCCGCTCGCGGCCAGGGCGATGCCGGAGACGGCGGTGTAGCTGTAGTGCCGCTGGGACATCAGGAAGGGCAGCAGGGCCGGGACGGCGCCCTGGTAGAGGTCGTTGACGATGTGGGTGCCGGTCAGGAAGGCCAGCTGTCCGCGCTTCATCGCGTGCTCCGCTCGGGCCGGGCCGTCGTCCCTCGGGTCGCCCGTGCCGGTACGGCCGTCTGCCGGGCGGCGTGGTGGTGCCAGGGCCGGGCCCGTTCCAGCTGGGCGGAGAGGGAGAGCAGGAGGCCCTCCTGGTGGAGGCGGGCGGTCAGCATCACGCCGACCGGCAGTCCGTCCGGCGTCCAGTGCAGGGGCAGGCTGATCGACGGTCGGCCGGTGAGGTTGGCCAGGGGGGTGCGCGGGGTGACGGCGAGCATCCGGGCGTAGGTCCGCTCCGGGTCGTGCGGGTCGGTCAGCGAGCCGACCGGCAGCGGCGGCTGGTTCGTCGTCGGGCTCAGCACCGCGTCGAAGCGGTCGTAGCGGTGGCAGATCGTGCGGGCGGTGGCGGCCAGCGAGGTCATCGCCGCGTGCAGCCGCACCGCGTCGTGCTCGCCGCCGCGGGCGCGCAGCCAGCGGGTCAGCGGCAGCAGCCGGTCCTCCCGCTGCGGCGGGACGGGTACGGCGGCGGCCAGCACGCTCCACAGCACGGTGAAGTCCGGCAGGTACTCGTCCGGGTCGGACGGCGGGGCCTCCTCCACCCGGTGGCCGAGGTCGGCGAGCAGGTCGGCGGTGCGGCGGCAGGCCAGCGCGGCCTCGGGGTGCCAGCCGTCCTCCGGTCGGGCGACCGCGATCCGCAGCGGGCCGGGCTCGCGTTCGGCACTGGCCAGGAAGTGGCCGGCGGGGACGGCGGGCAGGGTGCTGCCGTCGCCCGGGGTGCTGCCGGTCATGGCGTCCAGCAGCAGGGCCGTGTCGACCACCGTCCTGGTGAGCGGACCGGCGGTGGCCAGCCCGAAGGCGTCCGTGCCGGGGGCCGGGGTGACCCGGCCGCGGCTGGGCTTGAGGCCGACCACGCCGCAGGCGGCGGCCGGGATCCGGACCGAGCCGCCGCCGTCGCTGCCCAGGGCCCCGGCGGCCAGTGCGGCCGCGACCGAGGCGGCGGCCCCGCCGCTGGAGCCGCCGGCGCCGCGGGTGGGGTCGTAGGGGCTGCGGGCGGTGGCGTGGGCCGTCTCCGTGTAGGAGGAGCAGCCGAACTCGGCGGCCGTGGTGGTGCCCAGCAGGACGGCGCCGGCCGTGCGCAGGGCGCCGACCACGGCGGCGTCCGCCGGGGCGATGCGGTCGTCGAAGGCCGCGGAGCCCGCGGTGAAGGGCAGTCCGGCGACCGGCCAGGTGTCCTTCACCGACAGCGGTACGCCGAGCAGCGGCGGCAGTGCGGCGCCGTCCTCCGTCCCGGCGGCGGCCAGTCGTGCCTCGGCGGCGCGGGCGGCCCGGCGGGCGCCGGGGGCGTCGACCGTGCGGTAGGCGCCCAGGGTGCCGTTCAGGTCCTCGATGCGGCGCAGGTGGTGGTCGGCCAGTTCGGTCGGCGAGACGGTGCGCTCGCGGACCGCGGCGGCCTGTTCGGCGAGCGTCAGGGCATGGAGATCCGACAGGTCGGGCATGTTCACTCCCCAAGTCTTCAGGTTCTCAGGTCCTCAGGTCCTCTGAGGACTTCAGCTTAGGGGCGGGCCCGATCGAAAGGCAAGGCAAGCCTTACCCGGCCCCCTGACCGCCCCTCGTCAGGTCCGGCGGGCGCGGGCGGCCAGGCGGTCGGCGAAGGCGGTGACGAGGGTGCGCAGCTCCTCCGGGCGCTCGATGGCGAAGGGCCGGTCGAGCGAGGCGAGCAGCGGCGGCAGCCAGTCGAGGCGCTCCGCCCGCAGCTCGGCGCGCAGCCAGCGCTCCGCGGCCGGTCCCCCGTCCGGCGGCGGCGCCGGTCCGTCCTCCTCCAGCGTCGCGAGGCCGGCGGGCAGGTGGGCGCGGACCTGGTCGGGCGTCCCGTGGATCCGCAGCGTCACCTCGTGCCGGTAGCCGGCCGTGGCGAAGCCCGACAGCACGCGCTCGGCCGGGTCGGGGCCGGCGGGGACGTCGAACGAGCCGGGCAGGGCCCGCACGTCGGTGACGCGGTCGAGGCGGAAGGTCCGGTCCTCGCCGACCCCGGGGTCCGCGCCGGTGACGTACCACCGGTTCGCGTGGGCGACGATCCCGTACGGGTGCACCGTGCGCTCGCTGGGCCGGCCCTCGCGGTCGGTGTACCGGACGGAGACCGGCCGGCGGTGGCGCACGGCGTCGGCCAGGGTGAGCAGGACCCCGGCGTCCGGGACGGCGTCCGCGCCGGAGCCGTCCGTGAAGGAGAGGGCGTCCAGGAGCGCGTCGAGCCGGGCCGCGACGTGCCGGGGCAGCACGCGCCGGATCTTGGCCGCCGCGGTCTCGCCCGCCGTGCGCTCGGCCGTCGCCAGTCCCGTACGGCGCCCGGCGATCAGCCCGAGCAGCACGGCCAGCGCCTCGTCCTCGCCGAGCATGAGCGGGGGCAGGCGGTGGCCCGGGGAGATCCGGTAGCCGCCGTACCGGCCGCGCACGGACTCCACCGGCACGTCGAGGTCGATCAGGTGGTCCACGTAGCGCCGCACGGTGCGGCCGTCGACGCCGAGGCGGTCGGCCAGTTCGGCCACCGTCCGGGTGCCGCCCGACTGCAGCAGTTCCAGGAGGGTCAGCACGCGGCCGGTGGGTCGGGACATGTCCACAGCCTAGGCGGATAGTGGACGGATTCTGTCCACTATCCCTCCTAGTCTGCGGAGCGCACGACGGCACCGCCGTCCAGCCAACCGCACGGCCGTCCAGCCAACCGTGCGGCCGTCAGCCGCGGCCGCCCGGCCGTGGCCGGCCCGGGCACATCCCAGGAGGACACCATGGAGTTCGTTTCGATCCGCGTCATCACCGGCGACGTCGCGCGCCTGGTCGGGTTCTACGAGCGCGCCACGGGGGTCCGGGCGCAGTGGGCGACCGAGGACTTCGCCGAACTCCGGACCCCGGGCGCCGCCCTCGCGATCGCGAGCACCCGCACCGTCCCGCTGTTCGCCCCGGGCTCCGCCCGCCCGGCCGCCAACCAGAGCGTCATCACCGAGTTCCTCGTCGACGACGTGGACCGCGTCCACCGCGACCTGGCCGGCTTCGTCACGGACTTCGTCACCGAGCCCACCACCATGCCCTGGGGCAACCGCTCCCTGCTGCTGCGCGACCCCGACGGCAACCTCGTCAACTTCTTCACACCCGTCACCCCGGCGGCCCTCGCGAAGTTCGCCCGCTGACCGGGCCGCGGCGCCCGCGGGGGCGCCGGCGACGGGCCCCGCGCGGCCGGCGGCCGGAGGGCAAGCCGTTTTCGTGCGCGGGTGGGGGTCACTTTTCGGATAGTCGCGACGGCCGGGGCGGGTGAGGCTTGGGGCGTTCCCCGGGGACCGAGTGGGCCGGCACACCGCTCCCCGGAGACGCGCCGCCCTCTCGACGGCCCGTCAAAGAAGGGGAACCCCACCACGCGGGCCGTCCTGGCCGCGGCCGGCGCCCCCACGGGGCGGGGCGGCGGGAAGGCTCCCTTCCCGTACCGGCCGCCCCGCACCCGCCCGGCCGGCGCTCCCACCCCGGCCGGGCCCGGCACCCGGAAGATGCGGAGACCACATGGCCCGACGACGTTCCCTGCCCCGGCTCGGCCTGGCCGTACCGATCGCGCTGTCGCTGACCGCCTCGCTCGGATTCCTGCCCGCCCCGGCCTCGGCGACGCCCCGGACACCGTCCGCCACCCAGGCCGAGGACGCGAACACCCTCGCGTACGTCGTCAACACCAAGACCGACCGCCGCACCGTCGCGGCCGTGCAGCGGGCCGTCACCGCGGCCGGCGGCACCGTCGTCGTCACGTACGACGAGATCGGCGTCATCGTCGCCCACTCGGCGAACCCCGACTTCGGCAGGCAGCTGCGCGCGGTGCGCGGAGTGGAGTCGGCGGGCGCCACCCGGACCGCACCGCTGAGCGCCGCGGGCACCACCGACGACGGCGGGGTGCGGCCCCTCTCCGAGGCCGAGGCGGCGAGGATCGCCGAGGCCGCGAGGACCGGAGAGGCCGCCGGCGACGGCGCCGAACCCCTCGAAGCCGAGCAGTGGGCCCTGCGGGCGATCGGCGCCGACAAGGCCGCGAAGACCGACCCCGGCAGCAGGGACGTCACCGTCGCCGTGATCGACACCGGCGTCGACGACACCCACCCCGACCTCGCCGCGAACTTCTCCCCGTCGCAGTCCGCGAGCTGCGCCGGCGGCAAGGCCGACACCACGTACGGCTCCTGGCGGCCGGTGGACCCGGACTACTTCCACGGCACCCACGTGGCGGGCACCATAGCCGCCGCCCGCAACGGCATCGGCGTCGCGGGGGTGGCACCCGGCGTGCGGGTCTCCGGCATCACCGTCTCCCAGCCCACCCCGCGCCAGCTGATCTACGCCGAGAGCGTCGTCTGCGCCTTCGTGTTCGCCGCCGACCACGACGTGCAGATCACCAACAACAGCTACTACATCGACCCGTGGCAGTACAACTGCCTGGACGACCCCGACCAGAAGGCCATCGTCGACGCGGTCGACCGCGCCCAGCGCTACGCGCAGCGCAAGGGCACCCTCACCGTCGCCGGAGCCGGCAACGCCAACCACGACCTCGACTCCCACGCCTTCACCGACCCCGGCAGCCCCGACGACTCCACCCCGGCGAGCCGGACCGTCGACCCCCACACGTGCTGGGACCTGCCCGCACAACTGCCGGGCGTCGTCACGGTCAGCGCCACCGGCGCCAAGAACGCGAAGGCGTACTACTCCAACTACGGCCTCGGCGTGATCGACGTCGCGGCACCGGGCGGCGACCGGTACGTGGCCTCGGACACACCGTCCGGGCACCCCGGCGTCCTGTCGACGCTGCCGAACAACCAGTACGGCTACGAGCAGGGCACCTCCATGGCCACGCCCCACGCCGCCGGCGTGGCCGCACTCCTGAAGTCCGCCCACCCCGACGCCACCCCGGCCCGGCTGCAGGCGATGCTCAAGGCCCAGGCGGACAACCCGGGGTGCCCGGCCGCCCCGTACGACGGCAACGGCGACGGCGTCGTGGACGCCACCTGCGCGGGCGGCAAGCGCGTCAACGGCTTCTACGGCTTCGGCGTCGTCAACGCGCTGCGCGCCGTCGAGTAGCCCCCTGTCCCACCCCGGGCGAAGCGCCCCCGGCCGCCGGCGGGGGCGCTTCGCCACGCCCGGCCACCGGCGAGGCGAACGGGGCCGCGGGGAGGACGGGTCGGCGGGTCAGGGAAGCGGCTGTGGAGGCCGCTTCTCGGCCACCGTCAACGACCGTCGGCCCGGCCCGGCCGGATGCGGGAGCGGAGGAGCGGCGACGCGCTGGGGCGCGGACAGCACGGTCCGTCGGGTACTGACCATCCGCCAACGGACAATCCGTTTTCGGTTCGCTGACGCGGACGGTTTTGGATAGCGGCGACGATCACCGGCACGCGAGACTCAGAACGTTCCCGGGGCCTGAACAGAGCGGTGCACGACGCCGGCCCCGCGGTGTGCCGCGTGTTCGGCAGACCGCCCCAGAAGAGGGAGTTCGCACAAGAGCGCGCACAACGCCATGGTCGCGGCCCGCGCTCTCGAGTCTCAAGGAGAAGAAATGAACCGTGTCATCCGAACCGCCACCGTGGTGTCGGCCCTGTGCCTGGCGGGCCTGAGCGTGACGGCCAGTCCGGCCTCTGCCACCGCCGGGTTCCAGATCCAGAACAAGGCGACGGGGCTCTGCCTCGCCGGGACGGTCGACAGCCCCGACCACACCCCCGCCGTCTACGAGGCGCCTTGTGGCAGCCGGGACACCCAGCGCTGGGCGAACAGCCGGAACACGTTCATCATGACCGCCGGCGGAATGGTCAGCCTCTGTATGAGCGCGGACAGCTACGGCGACGTCTTCACCGCGGGATGCTCCCTGGGCACTGCCTACGGGCAGAACTGGAAGGTCGCCTCGCTCAACGGCTCCTACACCAACTTCTACAACGAGACCAAGGGCTGCTACCTGCAGGTCATCTCCGGTCAGGCCGCCTGCATGCCGGGCTGGACCGGCGACTCCAAGCAGTTCCGTGTGATCTGACGGAGCGCAGCACCCGGCCGCGGCCGACCGGGGCTCGAAGCCGAGGCGCCGGCCCGTAGGGCCCGCGCCTCGGCTTTCCCACCGGCCCGGTCGGCCGCGGCGCGGCACGGCGCCCGCACGGCATTGTGCCGCGAGGCGCCGATACGAACCAGGAACCACCCGTACATAGGGGTGCCGGCAGGTGTCCGGGCGTGCCCCGGCCGAGCAGGAGGTATGAGATGAACCTTGTGACAAGGGGCGCCAAGTTCGCCGTGGCGCTGGCGATGGCCGGCGCATCGGTGCTGGGCGTGGCGGGCAGCGCGGACGCGGCCCCCGGCGCGCCGTATCTCGGATACGGCCACACCACCTCGGGCACCGGGGTGTGGTGCGTGCAGCACCTGGTCAACGACTGGCTGCGGCTGGGCGGCCGGTCCACCATCGATGAGGACGGCCAGTGGGGCCCGAAGACCGACGGCGCCGTGCGGTACTTCCAGCAGAGCATCCTCGGCAGCGCCCAGGCGGACGGCGTCGTCGGTCCGCAGACCGGCAACAAGCTGATGAACATCGACTGGACCGACCCGTACGGTGGGCCCGACGGCAGCTGCCGGCCGTTCATCCCCACCACCAGCTGATCGCCGGACCGGACCGCTTCGCGGCCCGGGACCGGGTGCGGTCCCGGGCCGTCAGCCGGCGGGGCTCATCCGGAAGACCGGGCCGCGTGGGGTGAACGGCAGGACGGCGCCGCGCGGGACGAGGAAGGCGTGTTCGCGGCGCAGCCGCAGGACGTCGCACTCGCCGTCGGTGATGACCAGGACGGGTGCGCCGGGCGGGAAGTCCTCGGCCCGTTCGAGGAGGTCGATGCCGGGCTGGAGGACGGTGCCGCCGCGTCCGTGCACCCGCAGGCGGCCGGCGATCTCCTCGACCGGGAGGTATCCGGCGTCGTGCGGGGCGGCGTCGCAGTGCACCAGCCGGGCGGCGGGGACGTCCCGGGCGGCGGCGTAGGAGGCGATCGCGCCGAGGGCCTTGCCGAGCAGGGCCCGGTCCATCGAGCCGGAGGTGTCCAGGACGACCCCGAAGGTGCAGCGCGGCACCTCCTCCTCGGGGAAGCGGCGGCCGGCCCGGGGGATGTCCGGGGTCGCGGACTGGCGGCGGGCGGGGCGGGAGTAGCTGCGCACCGGTTCCGGGCTCGGCACGAACTCGTCGAACCAGCGGGCCAGTCGGGCGTCCCAGGGCAGTGGGGGGTGGGCGAGTGCGCGGATCTCCTCGACCAATCCGGCCGGGAGCAGGCCGCGTTCGCGCTGGTGCAGTTCGAAGCCCTGTTGGAGGCCGCGCCGGTAGAAGTCGTCGAGGTCGACGTAGTCCCGGGGCGGGCCGAGGGGCTCGCCGAGGACGTCGGGGCGGTTCTTGCCGGCCAGGGTGGCGAGGCGGCGGATGCGGCGCTGGTCGCGGGCGATCCGGTCGTACACCTCCTCGGCGGACAGCCCCTTGAGCCGCGGGTCGTGCAGCAGCCCGTCGGGCATCTCGCCGACGCCCATCTCCAGCAGCCAGCCGTTGATGACGTAGTCGGCGGCGACGTTGAACAGGAACGGGTCGCGGCCGCCGCGGCGTTCGCCGTGCCGCAGGGCGGCGTGCAGGATCTCGTGGCCGAGGATGAACCGCCATTCCTCGTCGGTGTGGTGGCGCAGCGGGTTGACGTAGATCTCGGCGGCCTCGGCGTTGACGGCGGCGACGGCGATGTCGTGGGCGCGGGCGAGTTCGGCGTCGGCGACGACGGTGAGGCCGGCCGCGATGCCGCCGAGCAGGGGGTAGGAGGAGACGAACCAGTTGAGGGCCCGGGTCCAGGGCCGTTCGGGCAGGCGTTCGCCGGTGTCGGCGTCGATCCGGCCGCCGGCCCGGTCCATCGCGGCGGACATGGTGCGGGTGAGGGCGGCGGCGAAGGCCGTCGGCCAGTCCTCGCGGGCCTGGCCGTGGCCGCGCCACTCGACGAGCAGTTGGTCGCGTTCGGCGGTGCCGGCCGTCCCGGCGGTGGTGGGCGGCAGGCCGTCGCGGCGCCAGCGGGCGGCCAGTTCCTCCTCGTCGCCACCGGGGTACTCCTGGGGCAGGACGACCGGGGCGCGGCCGACGGGGAAGGTGGCGAGGAAGCGGTTGACGACCGCGCAGCGGGCGGCGGCCTGGTGGGCGTCGGGCTGGGTGCGGGGGCCGCGGGCGCCCGGGAGGTGGCCGAAGCCGAGGTGCAGCAGGCAGTGCGCCAGGACCCAGGCCCACTCCTCGGGTTCGGCCCGGCGGCGCGGGTTGACGTGCAGGGTGCCGTTGGAGTCGGCCACCGCCCAGCCGTCGGGCGGGGCGGTGGTGCAGTTCTCGGTGCGGCAGACGTCGGCGCGCAGGGCGGCGAGGGCCGGGTTGCGGCGCAGCAGTCGGACGCCCTCGTCGAAGGCCTCGGTGCCCGGGTCGGGCTTCTTCGCGGCGGTGTGGGCGTGCTTCACCGGCGGGCCTCGACCAGGCGGGGCATGTCCCGGGCGGCCTCGATCAGGAACCAGGCGGGCAGCAGCGGGTTGCCGTCCGGGCCGTCGGCGATCACCGTCTGGGCGACCTCCACCGAGATCTCGGCCAGTTGAACGAGCAGCGACTTGGCGCGGAAGGCGGTCTGCCGCTGCGCGCCGGAGGCGTGCTCCTTGCGGGCGGGCAGTTCCTTGACGAGCCGGCCGCGGAAGGCGTCGGCGAGGTAGTAGAGCAGGTCGCGGTCCTCCAGCCGGTGCGGCCAGCGGGCGTCGCCCTTGAGGATCGCCTCCAGGCCGTAGGAGTTGCGGACGATCTTCGCGTAGCCGCAGAAGGCGACGGCGTGGGGCGCGGTGAGCAGGCCGTGGGCGACGACCTTGAGGGTCTCCTCGTCCAGGGTGGGGCCGAAGGAGTGCAGCGCGTCGGAGAGCATGTGCCAGGCGCGCGGGGTGGAGAACGGCTCCTCGGTCTTGGGCGGGGCGGACCACAGGTGGTCGGGCCGGTCGGTGAGGTGGTCGACGATCCAGGGGTGGATGCCGGCGCCGGCCGCCCAGTGCAGCCAGTCCCGGGCGCTGGCCCGCAGGTGGACGTGGACCATGCGGTTGACCAGTGCGGAGGCCATCGGGCGGGCGAGCGCGCCGTCGGTGGCGCGGTTGCCGGCGCCGATCACGATCGAGCCGGGCGGCAGTTCGTACGAGCCGATCCGGCGGTCCAGGATCAGTGAGTAGAAGGCCTTCTGGACGTCCGGTGAGGCCGCGTTGAGCTCGTCCAGGAACAGGCAGTACGGCTCGTCGCGGGCGATCTGCTCGGGCGGGCAGAACCGGGAGCGGCCCTCGGGGGTGAGCTGCGGGACGCCGATCAGGTCCTCGGGGGCGAGCTGGGTGCCGACGAGGCTCACGCATTCCAGGCCGAGCGATTCGGCGAACGCCCTGACCAGGGAGGACTTCCCGATCCCGGGGGCGCCCCAGAGGAACACGGGGCGGACGGTGGCCAGGCCGAGCAGCAGCTCGGGGACCTGGGCGGGCGAGACGCTGACTGCTCCCTGCACGGGGCTCCTTCGTGGCGACGGTGCGTGACCGGCCCAGTGTGCGGCGGGAGTCGGTGCGGGCGCACCCGGATTTCCGGCGGGCGCGGTCTCAGGGGGCGGCGGGGGCCTCAGGGGCAGCCGGGGCGGCGGGGCAGAACTCGGCCTCCAGTTCGGCGGTGAAGACCCCGACCGGCGAGCCCCAACTCCCGGCGGCCCAGTCGCCGTTCACCTCGGTGGCGAGCAGGTGGCGGCCGTCGCGGGTGCCGAAGGTGTAGGACCAGGAGCCGTTGATGGCGCCGCCCATCCCCCACACCGTGCCGCAGGACAGCTTCTGCTCGGCGATGCCCAGGCCGTAGCGGGTGTCCGGGATCCAGTGGCCCTGCGGGTCCAGCGTGGTGAACATCTCGCGCTGCTGGGCGGGCGGCAGCAGCCGTCCTTCGAGCAGCGCGCGGAAGAAGACGGCGAGGTCGCCGGTGGTGGAGATCATGTCGCCGGAGGCGTACCCCCAGGAGGGGTTGAGGTCGGTGACGTCGTGGACGGGGGCGTCCGCGCGCTGCTCCATCAGCTTGGAGTAGTGGCGGGCGTGCGGGCCGTGGATGCGCATGTCGCCGGCGGCCGGTTCGTAGGTGTTCGCGAGGTGCAGCGGCCCGGTGATCCGGTCGGCGATCTCCTGGGCGAGGCGGCGGCCGGTGGCCTTCTCGACGATCAGGCCGGCGAGCGCGTAGTTGGTGTCGGAGTAGGCGAAGCCGGTCCCGGGGGCGAACTTCGGCCCGTTGGCGACGGCGACCTCGACGAGGCGGCGCGGCGTGAAGTCGTCGAAGCGGTGCACCAGGAACGACGGGCCGGTGAACTCGCGTGCGAGCTCCGGGTCTTCGGCGTAGTTGTAGACGCCGCTGGTGTGGTTCAGCAGCTGGCGGACGGTGATCCTGGAGCCGTCGTAGCCGTTGCCGTCCAGCAGGCCGGGCAGCCAGTGCTCGACGCTGTCGTCCAGGCCGAGCCGCTGCTCGGCGGCGAGTTGGAGGACGACGGTGGCGACGAAGGTCTTGGTGGTGCTGCCGATCCGGAACCGGTCGCGGGGCGTGATCGCGCGGCCGGTGTCCAGGTCGGCGGTGCCGGTCGCGGCGAACCAGGTCGCGTCGCCGTCCCGGACCTCGGCCCGCGCCCCCGGCAGGCCGGCCTCGGTCACCGCGCGCTCCAGCACGGAGCGGACGCCGTCGTGCGGGCGGGCGGTGTGCGGGCGGGAGCCCTCGGCGGAGGCGGCCGGGGCGGCTGCCAGCAGGGCGCCGGCGAGAGCGGCGGTGAGCGCGGCGCGGGCGGTACGGGCGGTGGTCTTCACGGTGGTCTCCCCCTGGTCGCGAACTGTTTCGCGTTCGAGGAAAAGGCTAGGCCCGCGTTCGCCTCTCCATCAATGCCCTGACCTTCCTTCAGAGACGTTCTCCCAGGCCAGCACGGGTAATTCCTTGCAATGGCCCTGCCGACTAATGCAATCGGCTTGAGGGCCGGCTGTTGCAATGGGATCGTGGTGGCCCGCAGGTCCGGCAGCGACGAGAGGAGCGCCCGTGCCAGGCGCCAGGCTGACCCAGGAAGAACGCCGGCGGATCGCCGCCGGGCTCACCGCGGGGCTGGGCTACGGGGAGATCGCCCGGGGGCTCGCGCGCCCCGCCTCCACCGTCACCCGCGAGATCGCCCGCAACGGCGGCCCGTCCGGCTACCGGGCGGACAACGCCCAGCGCGCCACCGCGCGGCGTTCCCGGCGCGGCAGGAGCGCGTTGCCCCGGGTGCCGGAGGGCAGCGCGCGCCCGGACGACGGGCGCGATCCGGCCGCGGTGGAGGAGTACGCGGCGCGGCTGGCCGAACTGCTGGCGCACCTGGGCATGCCGCGCATGGTGGGCCGGGTCCTCGCCTGCCTCTACCTCACCGACTCCGGCAGCCTGACCGCCACCGACCTGGTGCGGCGTCTCGGGGTGAGCCCGGCGTCGGTCTCGAAGGCGATCGGCTACCTGGAGGGCCAGCAGCTGGTGCGGCGCGAGAAGGAGGGCGGCTCGCACCGCGAGCGGTACGTCGTCGACGACGACATCTGGTACCGGGCGCTGCTGGCGAGCGCGCGGCGCAACACGCTGCTGGCCGAGTTCGCGCGCGACGGGGCGGACCTGCTCGGCGCGGCCACCCCGGCCGGGGCGAGGATGGCCGAGGCCTCGGTGTTCCTGGAGCACATGGGAGCGGACATCGTCCGCGCGGCGCAGCGCAGGCGCCGGCGGCCCGGGGAGGCCGGGGAGGCCGGGGAGGCCGACGCCGTCGAGGAGGCCGGCGCCGTCGAGGGGGCCGGGAACGAGGGGGCGCCCGGGGCGCGGGCGTGAGGGGCCGCGGCCGGAGCGGGAAGTCGGCCCGGCGGGGCTCGCCGGGCCGGGCCCGCGGTGATGATCCGATGTGCGACGGCCCGCGTGTCACACGCACCGGTGAACGTGCCCCGAAGCGCGGGCGCGGGCGGCCGGTTGCCGTTCTCCTGGGGGTCCTGTCCGGATCGGGCGTCATGCCCGCCGATCGGAGAGTGGGGCCCAGATGGGGACGAGAAGACGAAGGACGGCCGTCGGGCGGGCCGCGGTGCTCGCCGTCGCGCTGGCCGGCGGCGGGCTGCTGACGGCTCCGCCGGCGTTCCCGCAGAGCGCGGACGGGACGGTGACGGTCCGGGTGGTGCGGGCCGTGGACGCCTCGGGCGCGTGGACGCCCGCGCTGGAACCGGGGCTGGCGGGCGTGACGGTGACGCTCACCGGCGCCGGCCGGACCCGCGTCGAGGGCACCACGGGGGCCGACGGGACGGTGACGCTGGCCCCGCCGCCGCACGGGCCGGAGCGCGGCGGCACGTACCGGGTGCAGGTGGTGAACCCGAGGCCGGGCGTGCTGTTCCCCGCCTTCGCCTCGCGGCAGGGGCTGGACGGCGCGCCGGGCGGGTTGAGCTCCAACGAGGAGTTCGTCGACCTCTCCGACGGTGCGGACGTCTCGTACACCACCGGGCTGTGGAGCCCCGGCGACTACTGCCAGAAGAACGCCCCGCTGGTGACGACCTGCCAGAACACCGTGTGGCAGGGCGGCGCGCAGCGCACGCTGGTGTCGTTCCCGTACGGTGCGCGCGGCCAGGACGGCGTGGACGTGAACGTGACGGACCTCGCCACTGGCGCGCAGACCGGGACGCTGTTCGGCATCGCGTGGAACCGGGCCGACCGGCGGGTGTTCTCCTCGGCGGCGGCCAAGCGCACCACGGCCTACGGCCCGGGCGGCTCCGGCGGGATCTACGTCACGGACCCGGCGCGGGGCACGACCGCGCTGTTCGCCACCGTCCCGGACGCCGGGGGCACGGCGCACGGGCCGGGGGCGGACGAGGCGTTCCTGGCGGTGCCGGGCAAGGAGAGCCTGGGCGGGCTCAAGGTGACGGACGACGGCAGGGACCTGTTCGTCGTCAACCTCAACGACCGCCGGCTGTACCGCTACGACGCCACCGCGGCGAGCGCGTCGGCGCCGCGGGCGGTGTACCCGATCCCGGACCCGGGCTGCCCCTCGGCGGGCGACTGGCGGCCCTTCGGCCTGGGCCTGCAGGACGGCAGGGGCTACCTCGGCGGTGTCTGTTCGGGCGCGTCGACGGGCCTGGCCTCGGACCTGCGGGCGGTGGTGCTGCCCTTCGACCCGGCCACCGGCGGCTTCGGTCCGGCGGTGCTGGACCAGCCGCTGGACTACCCGCGCCAGTCGACGGTGGGCGCGGGCCCGTGCGACGGCGCGGGCTGGTTCCCGTGGACGGACACCTACCCGGAGGTGCAGAACGGCCAGGCCTGCTCGGGCTACCGCGCCCAGCCGGAGCCGGAGTTGGCCGAGGTCGGTTTCGAGGCGGACGGCTCGATGCTGCTGTCCTTCCGCGACCGCCTGGCCGACCGGGCGACGGGCCAGGCGGCGGCGGGCGCCGCGGTCGGCGAGGTGCTGTCGGGCGGGGACCTGGACAAGGCCTGCCCGGCGGGCGGCACGTTCGTGATGGACACCAACGGCGGCTGCGGGCTCTCCCCCCGGGGCACCCGGTTCTTCGACACCAGCCGGATGGGCTTCCACCACAACGCGGCCTACGCCGGGATGGCGCTGTCCAAGGTCGAGACGACCATCGCGACCTCCGGGTTCGACCCGAACAGCACGGCCTTCGGCTACGGCACGTCGTTCCTGCGGCGGGCGGACGGCGGGCAGGATCCGGCGTTCGGGCTGCGGCTCAACCCGGCGGACGTGCCCGCGCCGTTCGGCAAGGGCGCCTCGATGGGCGACCTGGAGGTGCTCTGCGACCGGGCGCCGCTGCAGATCGGCAACCGGGTCTGGTACGACCCGGAGCGCACCGGCGTCCAGCAGCCGGGCCAGCGCCCGGTGGCGGGCGTCACCGTCCACCTGTACGACGGGGCGGGCCGGCTCGCCGGGACGGCGAGGACGACGGCGCGCGGCGAGTACTACTTCGACGACGCGAACGTGGACGGCGGCCTGCGGCCGCACACCGCCTACACGATCCGGCTGGACGAGCCGTCCGACTACGCCGAGGGCGGTCCGCTGTACCGGTGGGTGCCCACCCGGCACGACGTCGGCGGCAATCGATTCGTCGATTCCAAGGGCGTCGTCCCGCCCGGAAAGCGATATCCGGAGCGGGCGCTGACCACCGGCGGGCCGGGCGAGAACGACCACACGCTCGACTTCGGATTCCGGCACTGCGGCTGCGGGCACTGACGCCGGCCGGACGGAAAAGCGCCCCGGCCGGCCCGGGGCGCTGTCCGAGGATCTGTCCGAGGAGCTGTCCGAGGCGTGGAATCGTGCCCGCGGCGGCCGGTGCGCGCGCCACCGTGGAGGGCATGATCCTGCGACCGGAGACCGACGACCCCGCCGCCTTCCTCGTGGCGGACGAGGTGATCGACCACCATGACCCGCGGCTGCGGCGGCTGGCCGCCGAGCTGGCCACGCCGCGGGCCGCGTTCCACCACGTCCGCGACGAGGTGGCGCACTCGGCGGACGCGGGCGCCTACAGCGGGGCGTTCCGCGCCTCCGAGGTGCTGGCCGCGCGCAACGCGATCTGCCACGGCAAGTCCCACCTGCTGGCCGCGCTGCTGCGGGCGCAGGGCGTGCCGGCCGGGCTGTGCTACCAGCGGCTGGAGGACGGCGCGGGCGGCTTCGTGCTGCACGCCCTGAACGCCGTCCACCTGGACGGCCGCTGGGCCCGCCTGGACGCCCGGGGCAACCGGGAGGGCGTGGACGCGCGGTACGACCTGGAGCGGGAGCGGCTGGCCTGGCCGGTGCGGCCGGAGCTGGGCGAGCGCGAGTACCCGGGGGTCTTCGCCGCGCCGCCGGCCGCGCTGGTGGAGGCGCTCGCCCGGGCGGTGCCGGGCCGGTTCGGCCTCACAGTCAAGCTCCCTTGTGCACTTACACTCAACACCTGATTGCCAACCAGGCTGAGGGAACCTTTGGGCGCCTCCGTTACCCTTTAGGAGGC
>NZ_JBSFWR010000091.1:0-34811 GCF_053594915.1 Kitasatospora sp. NPDC002543
TCGCCAATGCTCCGCAGTGGCTCCCTCCTCCGCCTTGCGATGCACGCACCCCAACGCCGCACGCTGATCCGACGCCAATTGTCAGACACGCCCTAACCGCGCCGCCAGCGGTTGGTGATCGGCAGGCGGCGGTCCCGGCCGAAGTTCTTGACCGAGACCTTCGGGCCCGGCGGGTACTGGCGCCGCTTGTACTCGGCGGTGTCGACCAGCCGGACCACCCGGTCCACCACGGCCGGGTCGAAGCCGGCCGCCACGATCGCGTCCCGGCCCTCGTCGCCCTCGATGTAGCGGGTCAGCACGCTGTCCAGGAGGTCGTAGTCCGGCAGCGAGTCGGTGTCCACCTGGTCCGGCCGCAGCTCGGCGGACGGCGGCTTGGTGATGGTGTGCTCCGGGATCGGCGGCACCTCGCCGCGCCGCTCGGCCTCCTCGTTGCGCCAGCGCGCCAGCCGGAAGACCAGCGACTTGTAGACGTCCTTGATCGGCCCGTAGGCGCCCACCGAGTCGCCGTACAGGGTCGAGTAGCCGACGGCCAGCTCGCTCTTGTTGCCGGGCGCGAGCACGATGTGCCCCTCCTGGTTGGAGATCGCCATCAGCAGGGTGCCGCGCAGCCGGGACTGGAGGTTCTCCTCGGCCAGGCCGGTCAGCTCGGTGGCGCCCAGGTAGGCGTCGACCATCGGGGCGATGGAGACGGTCCGGAAGTGCAGCCCGGTGCGGCGGGCCAGCTCGGCCGCGTCGTCCCGGGAGTGCTGGGAGGAGTAGCGGCTGGGCATCGAGACGCAGTGCACGTTCCGCGCGCCGACCGCGTCCACCGCGATGGCGGCCACCAGCGCCGAGTCGATGCCGCCGGAGAGCCCGATCAGCACGGACGAGAAGCCGTTCTTGACGACGTACGCCCGGGTGCCGGAGACCAGCGCGGCCCAGATCTCGGCCTCGTCCGACAGCCGCGGCGCCACCTCGGCGGTGAGCCCGGCGGCGGGCGCGTCCCGCGGCTCGCCGCCCAGTTCGGTGCGGACCAGGTGCAGCCCGTCGCTCAGCAGCAGGCCGTCGGTGTCGTCGCCGGCGGCGGCCGGCAGGTCGAGGTCCAGCACCAGCAGGTGCTCCTCGAACTGCGGGGAGCGGGCCAGGACCCGGCCGTCCGCGCCGACGACGATCGAGTCGCCGTCGAAGACCAGCTCGTCCTGGCCGCCGACCATGTTGACGTACGCGAGGGTGCAGCCCGCCTCGGCCGCCCGGCGGCGCACCAGCTCCAGCCGCTGGTCGTCCTTGTTCCGTTCGTACGGGGAGCCGTTGACGACCAGCAGCAGCCCGGCGCCGGCCTCGCGGGCGGCGGTGACCCGGCCGCCGTCCTGCCAGATGTCCTCGCAGATCGCCAGGGCGACGTCCACCCCGCGCACCCGCAGGACCGGCAGCTGGTCGCCCGGGACGAACCAGCGGAACTCGTCGAACACGCCGTAGTTGGGCAGGTGGTGCTTGGCGAAGCGGGTCACCACCTCGCCGCGGTGGAGCACCGCGGCGCAGTTCTGCGGGGAGCCGGCCGGGCGGTTGGAGCGCGGCGCGGCGTGCTCGGAGCGCCCGAGGTAGCCGACCACCACCGGGACCTCGCCGAGCCCCTCCGCCGCCAGCCGGCCGGCCAGCCCGACCAGCGCCCCGCGGGAGGCCTCGACGAAGGAGTGGCGCAGGGCGAGGTCCTCCACCGGGTACCCGGTGAGGGCCATCTCGGGGAACGCGACCAGCTGGGCGCCGGCCGCCACGGCCTGTCCGGTCCGGCGCACCACCTCGTCGCCGTTGCGGGCGAGGTCGCCGACCCAGGGGTCGATCTGGCACAGGGCGAGACGGAGAGTGGGCATGCCCCGAGTGTAATCGTCTAACTGACGCGATGTCCTGGGCAAGGGTGGCCGCGGCGACGGCGGCGGGGCCCGGTGCGGGGGTCGGCACTGCCGGGCCGGGCGGGTATCGGCCATGATGGGGGCAGTCGCTTTACGAGGTCTTTGCGAGGGCCTCCGAGGCGTAACACGAGCGTAAAGAGCAGAGGTGAGACTGTCCCCATGGGCAAGCAGCAGCAGTTCGTGCTTCGGACGCTCGAAGAGCGTGACATCCGGTTCGTCCGGCTGTGGTTCACCGATGTGCTCGGGTTCCTGAAGTCCGTCGCGGTGGCACCGGCCGAGCTGGAACAGGCCTTCGAGGAGGGCATCGGCTTCGACGGCTCGGCGATCGAGGGCTTCGCCCGGGTGTACGAGTCCGACATGATCGCCAAGCCGGACCCGACCACCTTCCAGATCCTGCCGTGGCGCTCGGAGACCCCGGGCACCGCCCGGATGTTCTGCGACATCCTGATGCCGGACGGCTCGCCCTCCTACGCCGACCCCCGGTTCGTGCTCAAGCGCACCCTGGAGAAGGCCTCCGCGCAGGGGTTCACCTTCTACACCCACCCGGAGATCGAGTTCTTCCTGCTGAAGAACCTGCCCGGCGACGGCACCCCGCCGATCCCCGCCGACCAGTCCGGCTACTTCGACCACACCCCGCGCGGGGTGGGCCACGACTTCCGCCGCCAGGCGATCACCATGCTGGAGTCGATGGGCATCTCGGTCGAGTTCTCCCACCACGAGGGCGCCCCCGGCCAGCAGGAGATCGACCTGCGCTACGCCGACGCGCTGTCCACCGCCGACAACATCATGACCTTCCGGCTGGTCATGAAGGAGGTCGCGCTGGAGCAGGGCGTGCACGCCAGCTTCATGCCCAAGCCGTTCTCCGAGCACCCCGGCAGCGGCATGCACACCCACGTCTCGCTGTTCGAGGGCGACCGCAACGCCTTCCACGAGTCCGGTGCCGAGTACCAGCTGTCCAAGGTCGGCCGCTCGTTCATCGCCGGCCTGCTGAAGCACGCCGCCGAGACCGCCGCCGTCACCAACCAGTGGGTGAACTCCTACAAGCGGATCTGGGGCGGCTCCCAGCGCACCGCCGGGGCCGGCGGCGAGGCGCCGTCCTACATCTGCTGGGGCCACAACAACCGCTCGGCACTGATCCGGGTCCCGATGTACAAGCCGGGCAAGCAGGGCTCCACCCGGATCGAGGTCCGCTCCCTGGACACCGGCTGCAACCCGTACCTCGCCTACGCCGTCACCCTCGCGGCCGGCCTGAAGGGCATCGAGGAGGGCTACGAGCTCCCGCCCGGCGCCGACGACGACGTGTGGGCGCTGTCCGACTCCGAGCGCCGCGCCCTCGGCATCCAGCCGATGCCGCAGAACCTCGGCGAGGCCATCGACCTGATGCAGCGCAGCGAACTCGTCGCCGAGACCCTCGGCGAGCACGTCTTCGACTTCTTCCTCCGGAACAAGAAGCACGAGTGGGAGGAGTACCGCTCCGAGGTCACCCCGTTCGAGCTGCGGAAGAACCTCCAGGTGCTGTGAGCGGGTGACGCCCGTTCAAACCGTTTCCGGCCCGCTGTCGTCCGAGAGGAGGGCAGCGGGCCCTCCTATGGAGTGGATCTGCGACGGATCGCCGACTCGGTCGCGGAATGTGATGCTTGTGTGACGGAGTGTTGTGGTCCGATGGGCCTGCTTGTCCGTTCCGTCCTGAAAGAGGATCACATGACCTCCTCCGTCAGCCGCGCCGCCGCCACCCGCCTGCTCGCCCGCCGGGTCGGTGTCGCGGGCGCCGCCTTCGCCGCAGTCGCGGGCCAACTGCTGGCCGCCCCGACCCTCGCCGACGCCCGTGGTTCGGGCACGGCCCCGGGTCCGGACGCGGGTGTGCAGCACGCGCAGCGTGCGAAGCCGAGGGCCACCACGATCGCCGAGAACCAACTGCCGTTCACCACCCGCTTCGAGGGCGACTTCCACGGCTCGATCACCCGCATCAGCAACTCGCTGATGACCTGCGACGAGACCAAGGCGCCCCTCGACCCCGAGCAGCCGCCCTGCGAGGACGCCCGCAAGGGCCTCGGCAGCCGGCCGATCAACAACAAGTACGAGATGAAGTACATCAACATCGACCCGGGCAGCGTCGGCCCGCTCGGTGACGCGATCTACTCCGCCAGCTCCGCCGACCTCGGCCTGATCGACGGCTCCACCGTCAAGAGCGCCCGGCTGTACTGGGGCGGCACCCGCGGCATCGACGACGTCGTGCTGCCGGAGGACCGGATCGACGAGGTCTACCTGAAGCTCCCGGGCGAGGGCCAGTACCGCAACATCGCCAACGACCAGCCCTCGATCGGCTACATCACCACCGACGTGGAGAGCAGCTACCAGGCCTCCGCCGACATCACCGACCTGGTCAAGCAGGCCGGCAACGGCACCTACACCGTCGCCAACATGGACTCGGTGGTGAAGCCGCACAGCTGGGGCGGCTGGACGATCGTGGTCGCGTACGAGAACGACTGCAAGCCGCTGCGGCACATCCACCTCTGGGACGGCTTCCGGGTCGAGCTGCCGGACAGCCCGCCGCGCGAGTTCGACCTCACCGGGCTGCAGACCCCCGCCACCGGCCCGGTCGCCGGCAAGCTCGGCTTCGTGGTCTACGACGGCGACCTCAAGTGGACCGGCGACACCCTCGCCATCAAGTCCACCAACGGCCCGCAGGCGCTCTTCTCGGACCTCAACCACGCCTCCAACGACGCCTTCAACTCCACCATCGAGGAGCTGACCCCGGCCGACCAGTTCATCCGCACCCCGTACAACCGCAACAACTTCGGCTACGACTCCAACCGCTGGGACATCTCGCCGTTCCTGCGCAACGGGGACACCGACATCAAGATCCTCTTCGACACCGACAAGGACGGCTACGACCTGGGCGTGTTCTACGCCTACGTCAACCTGGACGGCTCCACCGAGGGCTGATCCTCCGTCACGGCCCGGCGCCGCTGCCGCACCACCCGCACCCCGCGGGGCGGCAGCGGCGCCGCCGTGTCCCGGCCGCGCGGGGCGCCGCGCAGCAGCCGCTCGCAGGGGCGCTCCACCCAGCGGTAGAGGACGCCCGCGGCGGCCAGCGAGCCGCCCGCCAACAGCAGCCAGACGCCGAGCGTCGCGGCCCCCGTCTCCGGGCGGCCGACCACGGCGAGCCAGCAGCGGATGCCGATCTCGTGCACCAGGTACCAGGCGTACGACCACTCGCCGAGCCGCACGGCCGTGCGGCCCGCCAGCAGCCGGGGCGGGGTTCCGGCGAGGTCGCGCCCGGCGGCCGCCGCCAGCAGGGCGGCGAACAGCGGCGCGGGCAGCAACTGGGAGGCGCTGTACGGGCCGTACCAGAGGGAGTCCGGGACGGCGGCGTGCCAGGGGACCAGCAGCAGGTGCCAGAGCACCACGGCGGCCGCCGCCGGGAGCAGCCGCAGCCGGGGGAGGGCCCCGTGCCGTAAGGCCAGGCCGGTGACCACGCCGAGGACGAACTGCGGGGTCCGGGTCAGCGGCAGGTAGTCCAGCAGCCAGCCGCGCACCGCCGGGTCGGCGGGCAGCAGGGCGCCGGCCGCCCACAGCGCCGGGCCGAGCGCGGCGCAGAGGACCGCGAGCGGCAGCCAGGCGCGCCGGCGCGGGGCCAGCAGGCGCAGCAGCGGCGGGAACAGCAGGTAGAACCAGGCCTCGGCGCCCAGCGACCAGGAGGCCGCGTTGCCGCCGTACACGGTGGGCAGCGCCCACGGGTGCACCAGGGCCAGCGACCAGAGCGCGGCCGCCACCGGCAGCACCGCGCCGATCGCCGCGTCCGCGCCCAGGGACAGCGCGGTGGTCAGCACGTGCAGCGGCCAGATCCGGGCGAAGCGGCGGCGGGCGAACACCGGGGCCCGCACCGGCGCGGGCCCGTACGTCCAGGCCAGCACGAAGCCGGAGAGCACGAAGAAGAACGTCACGCCCGACCGGCCGTACCAGGCCGCCGGGCCGATCAGCGGCAGCTCGCCCACCTTGCGGGAGAGGTGGTAGAGCACCACCAGCAGCGCGGCCCAGAACCGCAGCCCGGTGAGCGAGGGCAGGCGGCTGGGGCCTGTGGTGGACATCGGCGCTCCGGAGGAGGGGACTTCGGGGATGGCGGCGGGCGCCCGGGTGAACGAGCCCGGCGGCCCCGAAGTCACGGTTACGGCGGCCGAGGGGCCCGGCCGTCCACCCGGCGGGCGCGTCCGGCGACGGGCTGCGAGGACGCGTAACCTGCTGGAGCGGACCGGATGGAGGGGTCGATGACGGTGGAGGAGCAGCGAGCCGGGAGCCGGGTCAGCCGGCCGGAGAACCGGCTGGTGCGGCGCGGGTTCACCGATCCCGCGCGGGCGGTGCGGCTGCTGGAGGGCCCCGGCCTGGAGGGACTGGCCGACGACCCCGTGCTGCTGGACGCGCTCGGCGCCACCGCCGACCCCGACCTCGCGCTGCTCGGACTGGCCCGGCTGCTGGAGGCCGACGAGGAGGTCGACCGACACACCCTGCGCGACACCCTCACCACCTCCAAGCCGCTGCGCGACCGACTGCTCGGCGTGCTCGGCGTCTCCACCGCGCTCGGCGAGCACCTGGCCCGGCACCCGCACGACTGGCACGTGCTGGTCACCTTCGAACTGCGCGACATGCACCCCGGCCCGGAGGACTTCCGCCGCGCCCTCGCCGAGGGCGTCCGGGACTCCGACCTCGGCCCCGCGAACGCGCTGCGCGTCGCCTACCGCCGGTGCCTGCTCGCCATCGCCGCCCGCGACCTCACCGGCACCACCGACCTCGCGCAGACCGCCGCCGAACTCGCCGACCTGGCCGGCGCCACCCTCCAGACCGCCCTGGACCTCGCCGCCGAGCAGGACCCGGAGGCCGCCGGGGCCTGCCGGCTCGCCGTGATCGGCATGGGCAAGTGCGGCGGCCGCGAGCTCAACTACGTCTCGGACGTCGACGTGGTCTTCGTCGCCGAACCGCGCGAGGGAGTGGACGAGCAGGAGGCGATCAGGGCCGCCACCCGGCTGGCCGCCGCCCTCACCCGGCTGTGCGCGGACACCACCGGCGAGGGCACCATCTGGCCGGTGGACGCCAACCTGCGCCCTGAGGGCCGCAACGGCCCGCTGGTGCGCACCCTGGCCAGCCACCTCGCCTACTACCAGCGCTGGGCCAAGACCTGGGAGTTCCAGGCGCTGCTCAAGGCCCGCCCGGTCGCCGGGGACGCGGAGCTCGGCGCCGCGTACGTGGAGGCGCTCGCCCCGCTGGTCTGGCAGGCCGCCGCCCGGGAGAACTTCGTCGCCGACGTGCAGCAGATGCGCCGCCGGGTGATCGACTCCATCCCGGCCACCGAGCTGGACCGCCAGCTCAAGCTCGGCCCCGGCGGGCTGCGCGACGTCGAGTTCTCGGTGCAGCTGCTCCAGCTGGTGCACGGCCGCACCGACCCGGCGCTGCGCAGCGGCAACACCCTGGAGGCGCTGGCCGCGCTCTCCCGCGGCGGGTACGTGGGCCGGGCCGACGCCGCCTCGCTGGACGCCGCGTACCGCTTCCTGCGCTCGCTGGAGCACCGCATCCAGCTGTACCGGCTGCGCCGCACCCACCTGATGCCCACCGGGGCCGAGGACCTGCGTCGGCTGGCCCGCTCGCTGGCGGCGCTGATCAACGGCGACACCCGTGCCGACCCGGTGGCCGCGCTGCACCGCGAGTGGAAGCGCCACGCGGTGGAGGTCCGGCGGCTGCACGAGAAGCTGTTCTACCGGCCGCTGCTCGACGCCGTCGCCGAACTGCCGCCCGGCGCCACCGGGCTGACCCCGGACGCGGCCCGGGCCCGGCTGGAGGCGCTGGGCTACACGGACCCGGCGGCCGCGCTGCGGCACCTCAGCGCGCTCGCCTCCGGGGTGAGCCGCAAGGCGGCGATCCAGCGCACCCTGCTGCCGGTGCTGCTCGGCTGGTTCGCCGAGTCCGCCGACCCGGACGCCGGGCTGCTCAACTTCCGCCAGGTCTCCGACGCGCTCGGCCGCACCCCCTGGTACCTGCGGCTGCTGCGGGACGAGAGCGCCGCCGCCGAACAGCTGGCCCGGGTGCTGTCCGCCGGCCGGCTCGCCCCCGACCTTTTGCTGCGCGCCCCCGAGGCGGTGGCGATGCTGGGCGACCCGAACGGCCTGGAACCGCGCGGCCGGGCGGCGCTGCAGTCGGAGATACTGGCCGCCGTCGGCCGGGCCGGGTCCACCCGGGCCGCGGTGGCCGCGGCCCGCTCGGTGCGCCGCCGGGAGCTGTTCCGCACCGCCGCCGCGGACGTGCTCGGGAGGCTCGGGGACGACCCGGCCGAGGCGCTGGACGCCGCCGGGGAGGCGCTCACCGCGCTCAACGCCGCCACCCTGGGCGGCGCGCTGCGCGCCTGCGTCGCCGGCTGGGAGGCCGAGCACGGGGACCTGCCGACCCGGATCTCGGTGATCGCGATGGGCCGCTTCGGCGGCCACGAACTGGGCTACGGCTCGGACGCGGACGTGCTCTTCGTCCACGAGCCGCTGCTCGGCTCGCTGGAGGAGGAGGCCGCCCGGGCCGCCCAGGCGGTCTGCAACGAGCTGCGCACCCAGCTGGGCGCGCCCTCCACCGAGCCGCCGCTGCTGGTCGACGCCGACCTGCGGCCGGAGGGCCGCAGCGGCCCGCTGGTGCGCACCCTCGCCTCGTACGCGGCGTACTACCGGCGCTGGTCGCACGCCTGGGAGAGCCAGGCGCTGCTGCGGGCCGAGCCGGTGGCCGGGGACGAGGCGCTGGGCGCGCGGTTCCGGCAGCTGATCGACCCGCTGCGCTACCCCGGCGGCGGGGTGCCGGAGCGGGACGTGGTGGAGATCCGCCGGATCAAGGCGCGGATCGAGGCCGAACGGCTGCCGCGCGGCGCCGACCCGACCACCCACACCAAGATCGGCCGGGGCGGGCTGGCGGACGTCGAGTGGACGGTGCAGCTGCTGCAGCTCCGGTACGGGCACGAGGTGCCGGCCCTGCGCACCACCCGGACCAGGGCGGCGCTGGCGGCCGCCGTGGCGGCCGGGCTGGTCGAGCCGGAGGACGCCGAGGTGCTGGACGCGGCCTGGGTGCTGGCCTCCCGGGTGCGGGCGGCGGTGATGCTGGTGCGCGGGCGGCCGGGGGACAGCTTCCCGGGGGAGGCCAGGGAACTGGCCGGGGTGGCCCGCTACCTCGGGTACGGCTCCGGGCACAGCGGGGAGCTGCTGGACGACTACCGGAGGGTCACCCGGCGGGCCCGGGCGGTGGTGGACCGGCTGTTCTACGGCACCGGCTGACGGGCGCGGCCGGACCGGTACGGCGGACGGCGGACCGCGGCCGTACGGCGGGCGGGTACGCGAGAGGGGCCCCCGCTCGGGGGCCCCTCTCGATGTCCGGCTTTCCGGGCCGACGGCGTTCCGGGCTACCGGCGCGCGCTGGTGACCGCGGGCTCGCTCCACTGCTCCGGGACGGTGATCGGCTGCTCCTCCACCGTCTCCCGGGCGGGCACCCTGGGCAGCCTGTACACCCACTCGTGGTACATCCACCGGGCGGTGAGGAAGCCCACCATCAGACAGAGCGCGCCGCCGACGGCGTCCATCCAGAAGTGGTTGGCGGTGGAGACGATGACCACCAGGGTGGTGGCCGGGTACAGCAGGCCGAGCACCCTGACCCACGTGCGGCGGGCCAGGAAGAAGATCGCCAGACCGCACCACGTCGACCAGCCGATGTGCATCGAGGGCATCGCCGCGTACTGGTTGGAGACGTGCGCGGCGGGCCCGGAGGCCATCGAGCCCCAGGTGCCGTGGACCTTCACGGTGTCGATGAAGCCGCCGTCGGTCATCAGCCGGGGCGGGGCCAGCGGGAAGAAGTAGAAGCCGACCAGCGCGATCCCGGTGGTGATGAACAGCACGCTGCGGGCGGCGACGTAGCGTCCGGGGTGGCTGCGGTAGAGCCAGACCAGGACGCCGATCGTGATCACGAAGTGCAGCGTCGCGTAGTAGTAGTTCATCCCCGTGATGAGCCACCCGACGCTGTCCACGGCGTGGTTGACCGAGCGCTCGACGGCGATGCCGAGGTGGTGCTCCAGGTCCCAGATCCAGCGCGCGTGCTTCTGGGCTATCGCCTCCTGCTCGGGCACCGCGTTGCGGACGAGCGAGTAGAGCCAGTAGCTGATCCCGATGAGCGCCAGCTCGAACCAGATCCGCGGCCTGGCCGGTGAGCGGCGCTGGGCGCTGATGCGGCCGCGCAGGGTGGCCGTACGGGACTGGGCGGCACGGGTGGTTCCATCGGACAGGCGGCCGGGGACGGCCTTCGCTGCTTCGGAACCGCCACCGCTGGCCGCTTCGGCGCGCCTGGCGTCGCCTCGCTGGATCTCGGTCGGTTCCCCCATGGACGGCAAGTCTGCCAGACGGCTCGTAGCCGACTGCTCATCCTCTGGAAGTGGATTCTTCACCGGCTGTCCCCCTTGAGGGGTAGGGGCCGGCTGCCACCGGGGCGGGGGGTGCTCGGGGGTTCGGTGCGTACCGGTGGGACGGACATACGTCCCATTGTCACGCCCGTCGCTCCGAGGGAGTAATCGGGGTGGTCGCGGGCGCCGCTCGCGCACCTGGAGTTTCCGGCTACGAAACGGTTTCTGCATCTTGCTGAAACATATTGCAGGCCGCTAGCTTCCTGGGAAAATCGATCGCCCCTTCCCCTAAGGGAGCCCTCAGTGGCCGATGCCCCGCTCCGCCCCCGACGGAGCACTGCCCGACGAACCACCGTCCGCCGCAGACCACCGGGCCGCACCGCCGTCCTGCTGGCCGCCGCGCTGACCGCCGCCACCCTCGGCGGCGCCCCCGCGGCCCTCGCCGCCGCCCCGCCGGCCCCGCCCTCGGACGCCGCGCTGGCGGCCACCGCCGGGCGGCACGACCTCACCCGCGAACAGTTCTACTTCGTCCTGCCCGACCGCTTCGCCAACGGCGACACCGCCAACGACACCGGCGGCATCACCGGCGGGCGGCTGGAGAACGGCTTCGACCCCGCGGACAAGGGCTTCTACCACGGCGGCGACCTGGCCGGGCTGATCCAGCGGCTCGACTACATCCAGGACCTCGGCACCACCGCGATCTGGATGGCGCCGATCTTCAAGAACAAGCCGGTACAGGGCAGCGGGGCCGACACCTCGGCCGGGTACCACGGCTACTGGATCACCGACTTCACCCAGGTCGACCCGCACTTCGGCACCAACGAGCAGCTCAAGGACCTGATCGCCAAGGCCCACGCCCGCGGCATCAAGGTCTTCTTCGACGTCATCACCAACCACACCGCCGACGTCATCGACTACGCCGAGAAGCAGTACGGCTACCGCTCCACCGGCGCGTACCCGACGCTCGACGCGGGCGGCAACCCGGTGGACGAGACCGCCGTCGCCGACGCGGGCGGCCCCTGGCCGCGGACCACCGAGGACTCCTTCCCCTACACCCCGGTCTTCCGCACCCCGGCCGACGCCGCCGCCAAGACCCCGTCCTGGCTCAACGACCCGGCGCTCTACCACAACCGGGGCGACTCGACCTTCGTCGGCGAATCCGCCACCGAGGGGGACTTCAGCGGCCTGGACGACCTCGACACCCAGAACCCCAAGGTGGTGAAGGGCTTCGAGAAGGTCTACCAGCAGTGGGTCGAGGACGTCGGCGTGGACGGCTTCCGGATCGACACCGTCAAGCACGTCGACATGGCGTTCTGGCAGCAGTGGGCCCCCGCGCTCAAGGACTTCGCCGCCAAGCGGGGCAACAAGAAGTTCTTCATGTTCGGCGAGGTCTACTCCGGGGACCCGGCCGTCACCGCGCCGTACGTCACCAAGGGCAGGCTCCAGGCCACCCTGGACTTCCCGTTCCAGGGCGCGGCCCGCTCCTACGTCTCGCAGGGCGGCTCGGCGCGCAACCTCGCCGACGTCTACGCCCAGGACTACCGCTACACCGGCGCCGACACCGACGCGTACGAGCTGCCCACCTTCCTCGGCAACCACGACATGGGACGCTTCGGCTCCTTCCTGCTCGCCGACAACCCCGGCGCCGACGAGGCGACCCTGCTGAAGAAGGACCGGCTCGGCACCGAGCTGCAGTTCCTCACCCGCGGCCAGCCCGTCGTCTACTACGGCGACGAGCAGGGCTTCACCGGCGCGGGCGGCGACAAGGACGCCCGGCAGGACGTGTTCGCCTCGAAGACGACCTCCTACAACGGGGACCGGGTGCTCGGCGGGCCCTCCGGCCCGGCCGACCGGTACGGGCAGGGCGGCGAGCTCTACCAGGGCGTCGCCGGGCTCGCGAAGCTGCGCCGGGACAACCCGGCCCTGGCCGACGGCGCCCAGATCGAGCGCTACGCCGCCGACGGCGCGGGCGTCTACGCCTTCTCCCGCATCGACGCCCAGCAACAGGTCGAGTACCTGGTCGCGGTCAACAACGCGGCCGAGGCGAAGACCGTCACCCTGGACACCTTCTCGGCGGGCATGGGCTTCGACCGGATCCACCCGTCCGCGGGGGAGCGGACCACCAGCGGCTCCGACCGCCGGGTGACGGTCACCGTGCCGGCGCTCTCCTCCGTGGTGTTCAAGGCCGACGGCCGGCTCGCGGCCGTCGGCGCCGCGCCGCGGATCTCGGTGCGGCCGCCCGCGGACGGCTCCTCCGGGCTGGTCACCGTCGGCGCCGCGGTGGACGGCGGCGGCTTCGACCGGGTGAGCTTCGCCGCCCAGACCGGCAACGGACCCTGGCGGACCCTGGGCACCGCCGACACCGGGAAGTACGCCGTCACCCAGGACCTGGGCGCCGTCGCCCCCGGCACGGTGGTCCGCTACAAGGCCGTGGTGCGGGACTCCAGCGGCCACCTGCGCTCCGCCACCGCGAGCTTCACCACCGGCGCCCCCGCGCCCAAGCCGGCGCCCACCGCCGGCTCCCGCCCGTACGCCGTCGTCCACTACAACCGGCCGGACGGCGACTACGACGGCTGGAACCTCTACGCCTGGGGCGACCTCGCCGACGGCGAGGCCACCCAGTGGCCCGCCGGGCACGCCTTCACCGGGCGGGACGCGTACGGCGCCTTCGCGTACGTGCGGCTCAAGCCCGGCGCCTCGGACGTCGGCTTCGTCGTGGAGAAGGACGGCGTCAAGGACGTCGACGCCGACCGGCACCTCGACGTCGGCAGCACCGGCGAGGTGTGGACCGCGCAGGGCGACCCCGCCGTGCGCACCACCGACCCCGGCCCGGGCAACACCCAGCCCGCGAACACCGCCGTCATCCACTACAACCGGGCCGACGGCGACTACGACGGCTGGGGCCTGCACGACTGGACCGGCGCCGCCGCCCCGACCGACTGGGGCAAGCCGCTGACACCGGTGCGCCGCGACGCCTTCGGCGCCGTCTTCGAGGTGCCGCTGGCCGCCGGGGCCACCAGCCTCAGCTACATCCTGCACAAGGGCAACGACAAGGACCTGCCCACCGACCAGTCACTGGACTTCGCCGTCAACGGCAAGGAGGTCTGGATCCTCGGCGGCCGCGAGGGCTACCTGCTGCCGCAGAACCCGGCCGCCTCCTCGCAGATCGACCTGACCGGCGCCAAGGCCCAGTGGATCGACGCCCGGACCGTCGCCGTCCCGGCGAACTACGGCGCCGGCGACGACGCCCTGGCCGGCGGCACCAGCGCCCAGCTGGTGTACGACCCCGAGGGCGGCATCCGGGCGGAGCGGGGCGCGCTCACCAAGCCCGGCAGGTGGCTGCGGCTCACCCCGGTCAAGGGCGGGCTGACCGACGCCCAGAAGGGCGAGTACCCGCACCTTGCGGGCTACCGGGCCTTCACCGTGGACCCCCGGGACGCCGCCCGCGTCCCGGCCGCGCTCCGCGGCCAGCTGCTGTTCACCGAACACCTGCCCAGCGGCGCCGTGCTCGCCGCCACCGGGGTGCAGACCCCGGGCGTGCTGGACGACCTGTACGCGGGCAGGACCGGGAAGGTCGACTTCGGACCGGCTTACTACAACGGCAAGGTGGCGCTGTCGCTGTGGGCGCCGACCGCGCAGGAGGTCTCCGTCCAGGTCTTCGACAGCGCCACCGGGGGCACCCCGAAGACGCTGCCGCTGAAGCGGGACGACGAGACCGGGGTGTGGGAAGTCGTCCGCGACAAGCGCGAGTTGGACGGCAAGTACTACCTGTACCAGGTGAAGGTCTGGGCGCCCTCGACCCAGCAGCTGGTGGTCAACACCGTCACCGACCCGTACTCGGTGGCGCTGTCCACCGACTCGAAGCGGAGCCTGGTCGCCGACCTCGACGCCAGGGAGCTGAAGCCGAAGGGGTGGGACGACCACGCCCGCCCGCAGGCCGTCCCGCCCGCCCGGCAGCAGATCCAGGAGCTGCACGTCCGGGACTTCTCGGTCGAGGACCGGACCGTCCCGGCCGCCGAGCGCGGCACCTACCTGGCGTTCACCGAGTCCGACTCGGCCGGGATGCGGCACCTGAAGGAGCTCGCCGAGGCCGGGGTGACCACGGTGCACCTGCTGCCGACCTTCGACATCGCCACCATCCGGGAGAACGGGGCGGACCGGAAGCTGCCCGCCTGCGACCTCGCGTCCCTTCCAGCGGACGGGCCGAAGCAGCAGGAGTGCGTGGCGGCCGTGGCCGCCGACGACGCGTACAACTGGGGCTACGACCCGCTGCACTACAACGTGCCGGAGGGCTCCTACGCGACCGATCCGGTCGGGACGGCCCGGACCGTCCAGTTCCGGCAGATGGTGCAGGCGATGCACGCGGCCGGGCTGCGGGTGGTGCTCGACGTGGTCTACAACCACACCGCCGCCAGTGGCCAGGCCGAGCACTCGGTGCTGGACCGGGTCGTTCCCGGCTACTACCAGCGCCTCGACGACAACGGCAAGGTGACGGCGGACAGTTGCTGCGCCGACACCGCGCCCGAGCACGCCATGATGAACCGGCTCGTGGTCGACTCGGTGACGCTCTGGGCCCGCGAGTACAAGGTCGACGGCTTCCGCTTCGACCTGATGGGCCTGGACCCGAAGTCCACCATGCTGGACGTGCAGGCCGCCCTGCGGAAGATGACGCCGGACTCGGACGGCGTGGACGGGAAGAACGTCCTCCTGTACGGCGAGGGCTGGAACTTCGGCGTCGTCTCGAACAACGCCAGGTTCGAGCAGGCCACCCAGGCCAACATGGCCGGCACCGGCATCGCCACCTTCGACGACCGGATCCGGGACGCCGCCCGCGGCGGCAACTTCATGCTGAACTCCGCCCCGCAGCAGGGCTTCGCCTCGGGCCTGTACACCGACCCGAACGGCTCGGCCGCGAACGGCACCCCGGAGGAGCAGAAGGCCCGGCTGCTGCACCAGATGGACCAGCTGAAGGTCGGGCTGACCGGCAACCTGGCCGGCTACTCCTTCACCGACAGCTCCGGAAAGCCCGTCACCGGCGCCCAGGTCGACTACAACGGCGCCCCGACCGGCTACGCCGCCAAGCCCGGCGAGGCGGTGGAGTACGTGGACGCCCACGACAACACCGACCTCTTCGACGCGCTCGCGTACAAGCTGCCGACCGGCACCGCGCCCGCCGACCGGGCCCGGATGCAGGCGCTCGGGCTCTCGCTGACCGCGCTCACCCAGGGCGCGGGCTTCGCCCAGGCCGGCAGCGACCTGCTGCGCTCCAAGTCGCTCGACTCCAACTCCTACGACTCGGGGGACTGGTTCAACGCGATCCACTGGAACGCGGCGGACGGCAACGGCTGGGGCCGCGGCCTGCCGATGGCGAAGGACAACCAGGAGCAGTGGCCGGCCGCCCGATCCCTGCTGGCCGACCCGAAGCTGACCGTCGGCGCGGCCGACATCCTGGCGACCTCGGCGCAGTACCGGGAGTTCCTGCGGATCAAGCAGTCCTCGCCGCTGTTCTCGCTGCCGACCCTGGCCGCCGTCCAGCAGCGGCTCTCCTACCCGCTCTCCGGCACGGCCGGTGAGACGCCCGGGGTGATCACCCTGCACCTGGACGGCACCGGGCTGGCGGGGGCGGAGAAGGGCGTCACGGTGGTCTTCAACGCCACGCCCACGACGCAGGCGCAGACCGTGCCGGCGCTGCGGGGTACCGGCCAGGCGCTGCACCCCGTGCAGGCGGGCGGGGCGGACCGGGTGGTGCGGGGGTCGGGCTTCGACGCCGCGACCGGCACCTTCACCGTGCCGGGCCGCACCGTGGCGGTGTTCGTGCAGCGCTGATCCGTGCGGTGTCGGTCCGTCCGGCGCCGGGTCGACACCGCTTCGTGCACTGCTTCGTACACCGCTTCGTACACTGCGACAACTCCCGGGCCCCGTACCACTGTTCAGTGGTGCGGGGCCCGGTTCCGGTCGGCGGCGGCCCGGTTCCGTTCCGGGTGAACAATGGCCGGAAACCGTTGATGGCACGGCCGGAACTGTGACGTGCCGGGTCCGCCGGGCGCTGCCGGCCACCCTCCGGCGCGGTCTGCGGTCCTGACTGCTGGTCACCGACTGCCGGTAGTGATCGAACTTTGCCCGGGGCATGAAAACCGTGTTCACGAGTTCGTCGTGGGGTAACACAACTGACGCACCGGCCTGCATACGGTTTCGGTAATGAATCGGCCAATCCGTGGCATGCATCTGTCATCAACGGCTGGTTTGCTGCCACGATTCCTCCGGCTGTAGACGAGGGGACCCCACCCCCCGGTGCAGCTGTTCCAGTTCAGGTGCAGCGCGTCCCGACCCTGCAACGAGTTGTGAGCACCGCATCCCGCACTCCCGTCGCACCCGGCGGGGGCCCCCACTGCGCCGCAACCGCGGCCCAGGTTTCTCTCCACCGTGCGCGACCCAGCGCCGGTTGGAAAAGGAGTCCGCATGTCCCGTTACGCTCACGCACGGAAGGCGGCGGTTGTCATGGCCGCCTCCACCGCGCTGCTGGTCACCGGCATACCGGTGATCGCCCAGGCGGCCACGCCGGACGCACCGGCCGCCGTCGCGGCCCAGCAGGCGAGCCGCGCCCAGCTGATCTCCGTCGCGAACCAGCAGACCTCCGCCCTCGCCCAGAGCCTCGGCCTGAGCGGCGAGGAGAAGCTGGTCACCAAGGACGTCATCCAGGACGCGGACGGCACCCGCCACCTGCGGTACGAGCGCACCCTCAACGGACTGCCGGTCCTGGGTGGGGACCTGGTGGTGCACCAGGCGTCCACCGGTGCGACCAAGAGCGTCGACCGGGCCAGCACCGCCTCGCTGAGCGGTGTGAGCACCACGCCCAAGCTGGCCGCGCCGGCCGCGCAGAGCGCCGCGCTCGCCGCCGAGTCGGGCACCGCCGTGGACACCGCGCCGCGCCTGGTGGTCTGGGCCGCCGACAACAGCCCCCGGCTGGCCTGGGAGACCGTCGTCTCCTCCACCAAGTCCGACGGCACCCCGAGCAAGATGCACGTCGTCACCGACGCAACCAGCGGCCAGGTCATCCAGCAGTGGGACGGCATCGAGACCGGCTCCGGCAAGGGCGTCTTCGTCGGCAACGTCACCATCGGTACGACCCAGTCGGGTTCGACGTACCAGATGAAGGACGGCGCCCGCGGTGGGATGTACACCACCAACCTGAACCACGGGACCTCGGGCACCGGCACGCTGTACAGCAAGTCGACCGACACCTGGGGCGACGGCACCGTCAGCAACGGCGAGTCCGCCGCGGTCGACGCCCACTTCGGCGTCGCGGCCACCTGGGACTACTACAAGAACACCTTCGGCCGCAACGGCATCCGCAACGACGGTGTCGGCGCCTACAGCCGCGTCCACTACGGCAACAACTACGTGAACGCGTTCTGGGACGACTCCTGCTTCTGCATGACGTACGGCGACGGCAGCAACAACACCGCGCCGCTCACCGAGCTCGACGTGGCCGGCCACGAGATGAGCCACGGCGTCACCTCGGCCACCGCCAACCTGACCTACTCCGGCGAGTCCGGCGGCCTCAACGAGGCCACCTCGGACATCTTCGGCACCATGGTCGAGTTCTCCGCCAACATCCCGACCGACAACCCCGACTACCTGATCGGTGAGTTGATCGACATCAACGGGAACGGCACCCCGCTGCGCTACATGGACAAGCCGTCCAAGGACGGGGCCTCGGCCGACTACTGGTCCTCCACCGTCGGCAACAAGGACGTCCACTACTCGTCCGGTGTCGCCAACCACTTCTTCTACCTGCTGTCCGAGGGCAGCGGCGCGAAGGTCATCAACGGCGTCAGCTACGACTCGCCGACCCAGGGCAACATCGCCGTGACCGGCATCGGCCGGGACAAGGCGGCGGCGATCTGGTACCGCGCGCTGACCACCTACATGACCTCCAGCACCAACTACGCCGCGGCGCGCACCGCGACGGAGAAGGCGGCCACCGACCTGTACGGCGCCGGCAGCGCGGAGCTGACCGCGGTCGGCACCGCCTGGGCGGGCGTCAACGTCGGTACGGCGCCCAACCCGGGCGGCGTCACCGTCACCAACCCGGGCAACCAGTCCACCGCCGTCGGCGGCGCGGTGAACCTCCAGATCAGCGCCACCGGCGGCACCGCCCCGCTGACCTACAGCGCGACCGGCCTGCCCACCGGCCTGTCGATCTCCTCCTCCGGCGCGATCACCGGTACCGCCTCCGCCGCGGGCACCTACAACGTGACCGTGACGGCGAAGGACTCGGCCGGCAAGACCGGCACCACCAGCTTCACCTGGACGGTGTCCACGGGTGGCGGTGGCTGCACCCCGGCGCAGCTGCTGGGCAACGCGGGCTTCGAGACGGGCACGGCCACGCCGTGGACGGCGTCCAGCGGCGTCGTGGACAGCAGCACCTCGCAGGCGGCCCACAGCGGCTCCTGGAAGGCGTGGCTGAACGGCTACGGCTCCACGCACTCGGACTCGCTGTCGCAGACGGTGAGCATCCCGGCGGGCTGCAAGGCGACGCTGAGCTTCTGGCTGCACATCGACACCGCGGAGTCGGGCAGCACCGCGTACGACAAGCTGACGGTGTCGGTCAACGGCACCGCGCTGAAGACCTACTCCAACGTGGACGCCGCGGCCGGCTACCAGCAGCGCACCTTCGACCTGTCGTCCTACGCGGGCCAGACGGTCACGCTGAAGTTCGCCGGGACCGAGGACGCCTCGCTCCAGACCAGCTTCGTGGTCGACGACACCTCCATCCAGACCGGCTGAGCCCGGGCCGGCTCCTGACGGGCCGGTGAACCAGGACAGGTGAGGGGCCCGGTGGCTACGGCTGCCGGGCCCTTGTCGTGCGTCGGGCCCTTGTCGTGCGTCGGGGCGGTGGTGTGGTCGTGCGGTGGTGTGGTCCTGCGGCGGTGGCGGGCGAAGAAACGTATCTCCTGAGGCGTGGCGAAACTCTTGACGGTCCCTGCGGGCACCTCTAGGTTCAGCGCTGCAAGTTTCCGGCAAGTTGCAGCAAGTTCCTGCAGCTTCGCCCCTTCGGCTGCCCCACCCCAGCCACCCCCAGGAGACGACGTGGTCACCACCGCCCCCACCCTCCCCCGGCCTTCGGCCGTGGGGACCCCCAGGCCCGCCCGCGCGGCCGGCGCGCTCGCCGCCTCGGCGGCGCTCGCGCTCTCGCTCGGCACCTCCCTCGGCGCCCCCGCCGCCCAGGCGGCCCCGCCCGCCGACAACGGCAAGGACGTCACCGCCACCCTCTTCGAATGGCGCTTCGACTCGGTCGCCCAGGCCTGCACCTCCACCCTCGGCCCCAAGGGCTACGGCTTCGTCGAGGTCTCCCCGCCGCAGGAGCACATCCAGGGCGCGCAGTGGTGGACCTCCTACCAGCCGGTCAGCTACAGGATCGCCGGACGGCTCGGCGACCGCACGTCCTTCAAGAACATGGTCACCGCCTGCCACGCGGCCGGGGTCAAGGTGATCGCCGACGCGGTCGTCAACCACATGTCGGCGGGCTCCGGCACCGGAACCGGCGGCACCGCGTACACCAAGTACAACTACCCCGGCACGTACCAGGACCAGGACTTCCACACCTGCCGCCAGCCGATCACCGACTACCAGGACCGCGGCAACGTCCAGAACTGCGAGCTGGAGGGCCTCTCCGACCTGGACACCGGCAGCGCGTACGTCCAGACCACCATCGCCCACTACCTGGACGACCTCGCCTCGCTCGGCGTGGACGGCTACCGGGTCGACGCCGCCAAGCACATCGCCGCCGCCGACCTCGCCGCGATCAAGGCGAGGATGGCCAACCCCAGGGCCTACTGGGTCCAGGAGGTCATCTACGGCGCCGGCGAGCCCGTCCAGCCCACCGAGTACACCGGCACCGGCGACGTGGACGAGTTCCGGGTCGGCATGGACCTCAAGCGGATGTTCACCACCGACAAGCTCGCCAACCTCAGCGGCTGGGGCGCCTCCTGGGGCTACCTGCCGAGCGGCCGGGCACGCGCCTTCGTCGACAACTGGGACACCGAGCGCAACGGATCCACCCTCAACTACACCTACGGCAACACCTACACGCTGGCCAACGTCTTCCTGCTGGCCTCGCCGTACGCCGCCCCCAACGTCTACTCCGGCTACTCCTTCACCAACAGGGACGACGGCCCGCCGAACGGCGGCACCGTCAACGCCTGCTACCAGGACGGCTGGAACTGCACCCACGCCTGGCGGCAGGTCGCCAACATGGTCGGCTTCCGCAACGCGGTGGCGGGCACCGGGGTGACCGACTGGTGGTCCAACGGCGGCAACGCCATCGCCTTCGGCCGGGGCAACCGCGGTTACGTCGCGATCAACCACGAGACCGGCGCGATCACCCGGACCTTCCAGACCGGGCTGCCGGCCGGCACCTACTGCGACGTCCAGCACGGCGACCCGCAGACGGGCGGCGGCTGCACCGGGCCGACGTACCAGGTGGGCGCCAGCGGGCAGTTCACCGCGACGGTCGGCGCGGGCGACGCGGTCGCGCTGTACGTCCAGCCCGGCACGAGCGTCTCCGCCGCCTCCTTCAACGTCAACGCCACCACCTCGGTCGGGCAGAACGTCTACGTGGTCGGCGACGCCGCCGCGCTCGGCGGCTGGGACCCGGCGAAGGCGCTGCCGCTCTCCTCGTCCGGCTACCCGGTCTGGTCGCTGGCGCTGTCGCTGCCGGCCGGCACGTCCTTCCAGTACAAGTACGTCCGCAAGGACGCGAGCGGCGCGGTGACCTGGGAGTCCGGCGCCAACCGGACGGCCACGGTGCCCTCGGGCGGGACGGTCGCGCTGAACGACACCTGGCGGCCCTGAGGCCCGGCGCGGGAGCCGGACCCCCGCCGGGGCGTTCGGGCGGAGGCCCGGCTCCCACGGGAGCCGGACCCCCGCGAGGCCCGGGCGGGCGGGGGCCGGTCCGTCACCCCCGCCCGATGTACGGCATCGCCGTCGCCATCACGGTGGCGAACTGCACGTTGGCCTCCAGCGGCAGCCCGGCCATGTGCCGCACGGTGCGCGCCACGTCGGCCACGTCCATGGTCGGCTCGGGGGCGATCCGGCCGTCCGCCTGCCGCACGCCCGCACCCATCGCCGCCGTCATGTCGGTCGCCGCGTTGCCGATGTCGATCTGCCCGCAGGCGATCCGGTACGGACGGCCGTCCAGCGACAGCGACTTGGTCAGGCCGGTGACGGCGTGCTTGGTCGCCGTGTAGGCGATCGAGTGCGGGCGCGGGACGTGCGCGGAGATCGAGCCGTTGTTGATGATCCGGCCGCCCCGCGGGTCCTGCGCCTTCATCTGCCGGAACGCGGCCCGGGCGCAGAGGAAGGCGCCGGTCAGGTTGAGGTCGACCACGGCCCGCCAGTCCTCGACCGCCAGCTCCTCCACCGGGACGGCCGGCCCGAAGGCGCCGGCGTTGTTGAACAGCAGGTCCACCCGGCCGTGGCCCCCGGCGGCCGCGGCGAACAGCGCGTCCACCGCGTCCGGGTCGGTGACGTCGGTCGGCACCACGTCGGCCGGGGCGGCGCAGAGCCCCGCGGTCTCCCGCAGCGGCCCGGGCCGCCGGCCGGCCAGTACCGTCCGCCAGCCGGCCGCGGCCAGTTCGACCGCGACGGCCCGGCCGACGCCGCTCCCGGCTCCGGTGACGACGGCGATCCGCTGGTTCATGGCACCCTCCTCGACGACCGTGCCCGGTCGGCCCCGGGCCTCCCGTCGGGCCCGCTCCGGAGATCGTCGCGGATCGCCGGGCCGCCGTCACGGGTCGAAACCCCCGGAATCCGGACGGTTCGGCGAGGGGCCGGCGGCCACCCCCGCCATCCGGCCCCCGCCGACCGGCGGGAGTGGTGAGGGGCTTTACCTGATCGCGAACAAACATTGGATTTCCGGTGGCCACCGCGCAACCGGGCCGACCCGACCCACGTCATAAGATCGCAGGAAGGCGCACCCCCGCGAGGGGCGGCGCGCCATCGCTCCGGGGGACGCACCAGTGCTCTGCCCCGGTCTGTCCGGCCCCACCGGGGGGCCGCCGCCCGGTCAGACGGACCGGGCGTGACATTCGGTCGGAGAGTCCTCACCGTGCTTAGGCAGTCGTCCCGTTCCCGCGCCGTCCTGTCCGGCGCCGCCGTGCTCGCTCTGGCCGCCTCGCTCGCGGCCTGCGGGAGTTCCGGCGGTGGGAAGGGGGACAGCGCCACGGCGAAGGCCACCGCCGCCGGCAGCAGCGCGGCGGGCAGCCCGAGCGCCACCGGCACCGGCACCAGCCCGGCCGCGACCGGCAGCCCGGCCGCCGCGGGCAAGGTGCTGATGCCCACGGGGCCCGCCGCCAACCTCAGCAAGTCCCGGGACACCGGCGCCGGCCCGATCATGATGACCAAGCTGACCGGTGCGAAGTCCGGCGTCACCGGCCAGGTCTGGGTCTGGCTGCCGCCCGAGTACAACGACCCCAAGTACGCCAAGACCGGCTTCCCGGTGCTCACCCTGTTCGCCGGCGGCCAGAGCAACGGCTACAACACCTGGACCGACAACCAGCTGCCGATCCAGGAGGAGAACGAGCGCCTGGTCAAGGAGGGCAAGTCCCACCCGTTCATCATGGTCATGCCGGTGCAGAACTTCAACAGCGACGAGAAGAACGCGCTGGACTGCTCGGACATCCCGGGCCAGCCCAAGATGGCCACCTGGATGGCCGAGGACATCCCGGACTTCGTCCGCGCCAACTTCCGCACCGTGAAGGGCCGCGACGGCTGGGGCGTGATGGGCGCCTCCACCGGCGGCTTCTGCAGCGCCAAGCTCGCCCTCCAGTACCCGCAGGTCTACAAGGCGGCGGTGCCGATCGACGGCTACTTCATCCCGGACTCGGGGCTGTGGAAGGGCCACGACGCCGAGCGGGCCGCCAACAACCCGGACGTGCTGGTCACCCAGGGCAAGGCGGATGTGAGCATGCTGGTCACCGCGGGCGGCGCCAACCCGTACGAGACCAAGGTGGTCAAGAGCTGGGTGGACAAGGCGGTGCCGCCGGTGAGCCTCCAGTACCACGAGCAGCCCGGCGGCAAGCACCTCACCTCGGACTTCAAGAAGATGATCCCGGACACCCTGGTGTGGCTCACCGCCCACCTGGCGGGCCCGGAAGCCGACTGAGGCCCCTGCCCCGACCTGCTCCCACCCGTGCCGCCGGTGCCGGGGACGCGCCCGCGCTCCCCGTACCGGCGGTTCTGCTTCCCGGCTCCCGGCTCTCGGCTCCCGGCTTCTGGCGACCCTCCGACGGCTCCTCCCGGGCGTCTCCGGCAGCTGTTCCGGCGGCTGTCCAACGGCTGCTCCAACGGCTGTTCCGGCGGCCTTCGCCGTGGTCCGCCGGTGTTCCCCCGTACGGATCCGCCGTCCGTTCGCAGGCCCGTGACCTGCGCGTCAATCGGACATTGATTCGCTTCTGATCGACTGCGAGCACCTTGGCTGGGGCGGTCCTCCACCGGCCGCCGCCACCCGCCGTGCCCCAAGCCGTGAAGAGAGTGCCATGTCGATCCACCTGGTGACCCAGCCCGTCCCCACCGTGCCCCCGCAGGGCCAGTCCGGAACCGACTCGCTGGGCGCGGACGCGTTCGGACGGCCCTCGGGCGACGAGCCGGCCACCATGCGGTTCGCCGGGCTGCGCCTGGTGCACGCCGCGCTGCGCCGGGACCTCGCCCGGCTGCCCAACGCGCTGCGGCTGCTCCAGCCCGACGAGGAGGACAAGGGCGAGGCGCTGCTGCGGCACTGGAACTTCGTCACCGCGATGCTCACCTGCCACCACGAGCAGCAGGACACCCGGCTCTGGCCGATCGTGCGCCGCTTCGCGCCCGAGCTGCGGCTGCTGCTCAACTGGCTGGAGGACGACCACCACAACCTGGACCACTCCTTCACCCGGGTCACCACGCTGGTGCGGATCGCCAGCCGGGACACCGGCAGCGCCTGGCCGGTCGCGTACGCGATGGAGGACCTGGCGGCCCGGCTGGAGACCCACCTGCGGATCGAGGAGCGGCAGCTGCTGCCCCGGATGGAGCGGGTGATCGCCGAGGGCTCCCGGCTCGGCGGGCTGGGCGAGCTGCTGGACCTGCTGCGCCTGGCGGACGGTCCGGGCATGGCGGACGCGCTGGCCTGGCTGCTGGAGGGCGTGGAGCCCGAGACGGTCGAGCGGCTGCTGGCCGAGTGCGACGACGACGTGGCCCGCAACTGGCCGCACTGGCACGCGACCTACCAGCGCTGCACCTCGCCGCTGTGGGGCCCGGTCGACGGCCCGGTCGACGGGACCGGCTTCGACCTCGACAGCCTGGGGAGGATCGCCGACTGAGCCCGGCCGCTTTTCGCGGGCCGTTGATCTACGCGCGTGGCATGGGCCTCCGGCATATGTCGGAGCCCGGTTGGGCTCGCCCGGCGCGCCGACGGAACGCTCGCGGCACCTACTCCGGCAGGCGGTTGAGCCACTCCAGCGGGGCGACCCGGATCGCCGTGTGCGGCGAGCCGTCCCACTCCGCCGGAAGTCCGACCGCCTCCAGCGCGGCGACCACCGCCCGGCCGACCTCCACCGTCCGGCGCTCCGAGACCTCGGCCGCCTCCTCCCCGGTGCGGAACCCGCCGTAGCGCAGCATCAGACCCCGCCCGGCGGCCGCCGCCTCGGTGTCCTGCTGGTGGAAGAAGACGAAGCCGACCGAGTCCTCCGCGGCCTCGCCGCCGATCTCGGCGTAGCCGCAGCCCGCGCAGCAGGTGAAGTCCATCGCCGCGACGATGCCCTCGTCCTCCAGCGCGTCGAAGGCGTCCGCCAGCCGGTCCACGTCGGTGGTCCTCGGCCAGCCGGCCTGTTCGGCCAGCCGCGCCGTCCACAGCGGAGCGACGATCCGCTCCGCCTCCTCGTGCGTCAGCCCCTGGTCGTCGAGGACATCGACCAGGGACTCGGCTATCTCGGCCGGCTCCTGGAAGCCGCACCGGATCAACTCGCGGGCCCGCTCCTGGGCTTCCCGCAGCACGTCGGGGGTGGTGAGAGCCGTCTCCTCGGTCATGCCCGCATCCTCGCACCCGCCACTGACACCGACGGTCCGTGAATCCTGGAGGTGGGCGGCACCGCCGTCCTGCTACCGTCCGCCGGTGACTTCTCTGCTGCAACCGCCGCTGATCACCCGGCTGCTGGCCGCCGAGCGGATCCTGATCGCCGGGGCCGGCGGCGGGTTCGACGTGTACGCCGGGCTGCCGATCGCCCTCGCCCTGCGGGCCGCCGGCAAGGAGGTGCACCTGGCCAACCTCTCCTTCACCCACCTCTACGGCCTGCCCCGCGAGGTCTGGGTGGAGCCCGAGGTGGCCCGGATCGGGCCGGACACCGCCGCCCCCGAGGGCTACTTCCCGGAGCGCACCCTGGCCCGCTGGCTGAACCTGCACGGGATGCCCGACACCGTGTGGGCCTTCCCGACGGTCGGCGTCCAGCCGCTGCGCGAGGCCTACCGGGCGCTGGTCCGCCGCCTGGGCGTGGACGCGGTCCTGCTGGTCGACGGCGGCACCGACATCCTGATGCGCGGGGACGAGGCCGGACTCGGCACCCCGGAGGAGGACATGTCGAGCCTGGCCGCGGTGGCCGGCCTGACCGAGGTGCCCGAGCGGCTGGTCGCCTGCCTCGGCTTCGGCATCGACGCCCACCACGGCGTCAACCACGCGCTGGTGCTGGAGAACCTCGCCGCGATCGACCGGGCCGGCGGCTACCTCGGCGCCTTCTCCGTCCCGCGCGACAGCCGGGAGGGGGCGCTCTACCTGGACGCCGTCGAGCACGCCCGGGCCGCCTTCCCGGAGCACCCCAGCATCGTCCACGGTTCGGTGGCGGCGGCGCTGCGCGGCGAGTTCGGCGACGTCCGCTTCACCGAGCGGACCAAGGGCGAGGAGCTCTTCGTCAATCCGCTGATGACGCTCTACTTCGGTGTCACCGTCGAGGCGCTGGCCGCCGAGAACCGCTACCTGGACCGGCTGGAGCGCACCGTGCTGACCCGCCAGGTAGCCACCGTCATCGCCGAGTTCCAGGACGAGCTGCTGCACCAGCGGCCGCCCCGGCAGTTCCCGCACTGACGGGCCCGCGGACCCCGCCGGATCAGAGCGCGGCGAGCCGGAACTCCAGGTTCCCGAACCGCACCTGGTCGCCCGGCCCGACCCGGACGCCGCCCGCTATCCGGCGCCCGTTCACATGGGTGCCGTTGGTCGAGCCGAGGTCGTACAGCACCCAGCCGCCCTGCTCGTGGCGCAGCTCGGCGTGGTGGCGGGACACCGAGGCGTCGTGCAGCCGCAGCCCCGAGCCGGGCAGCCGTCCGATCGTCAACTGCGCTGCCCCGGCCTGCGGCAGGCTCAGCCCCGGCAGTCGTTCGGTGCGCCAGGCCCGGCCCATCCGGCCGCCGAAGGCGGAGACCCGGCCGACCGTCCGCAGCACGAAGCGCTCGACCGGTCCGCCGGTCGGCAGTCCGGCCACCGCCGCGTCCAACTCGTCGCGGCTGGTGGCCCGCAGGACGATGTCCATCCGGCCGAGGAAGGTGTCGTGCGACAGCCGCCCGCTGCCCGCGCCGTCCCGCAGCACCCCGAGCGCCTGGTCCCGCTCGGCGTCGGAGGGCCGGACCGCGCCGGCCGGACCGGCCGGGCCGACCGGGAGCTCAGGAGGCGTCGTCATGGCCGCATTGTCGGCGCGGGCGGCTCCGGCTGTCCAGATCACGCCGTGCGCGGGCGCGGGATTCGTACGTCACGGCAGTCCAGACGCCCTTTTCGGGCGGGTGGTTCCGCTCGCTCCGGGCCCGCCGTACGAGCCGTCGCGGCCCGCCGTACGGGCCGTCAGGCCTTGCGGGCCGCGGCCAGGATCTTCTCCGTGGTGTGCAGGAAACGGGAGGTGACGGCGCCCCGGTAGGCCTTGCCGAACATCTCCTTGGTGACCCACTTGCCGTCCCTCAGGTGGATCACGAGGTACGCGGCCCCCGGGTCGGCGCCGAGCATCTCGACGTCGCCCTTCGGCGAGCGGTGGGGGAGGGCGAGCTCCTCGGGCAGCGGCTCGGAGAGGAAGGCGACGACCAGCCGGACGTCCGGCGTCACCTCGACGCCCCGGAACGGCTCGGCGGCGAGCATGCGGGCCACCTCGTCGACCGTCCGCAGCAGCACCGGCACCGGGTACCCGAGCGCCTCCTCCAGGTGCGCCTCGATCCGTGCGGTCAGCGCCGCGCGGTCCGGCTCGTCGGTGGTGAAGAAGACGTTGCCGCTCTGGATGTAGGACCGGACGTCCCCCAGCCCGAGCTCGGTGAAGAGCGCCCGCAGCCGCTCCATCCGCACCGTCCGGCCGCCGACGTTGATGGCCCGCAGGAAGGCGATGTACGTGGTCGTGGTGGTCACCCCGCCAGTGTGGCACCGGCCACCGACAGCGGCCCGGGGCTGCCGGCCCCGACGAGGCCCCCGGTCGGCGTTCCCGTCCCGGCGGCGCCGGCCCGATGTTCCCGCCCGGCGCTGCCGCCCGGGTGCTGCCCGGTCCGCACGGCGGCTGTCGGTGCCGGGTGCCAGACTGGCGCCATGGCTACCTGGCAGGACTTCGAGCACGAGGCCCCCGACCTGGCGCCCCTGGTCCGGGCCCGGTTCGAGGCGAACAAGCACCACGTCCTGGCGACGCTGCGCAAGGACGGATCGCCCCGGGTGAGCGGGACGGAGGTCGACTTCGTCGGCGCCGACCTGTGGATCGGGTCGATGTACGGCGCGGTCAAGGCGCGCGACCTCCAGCGCGACGCCCGCTTCGCCCTGCACGCGCACCCGGGGGACGAGACCATGGCCGGCGGTGACTCCAAGGTCTCCGGCCGGGCGGTGGAGGTCACCGACGAGACCGAACTCGCCGCCTTCGCCGGTGATCTGCCCGAGCCGCCGCCCGGCCCGTTCCACGCCTTCCGGCTGGAGCTCGACCAGGTGGTGCACACCGCGGTCGAGGGCGACCACCTGCTGGTGCTCAACTGGCACCCCGGCCGGCCGATGGAGCGGATCCAGGTCCACTGACCGGCCGACTGCGCCGCGAACTCCGTTACGGCAGAACGGACTTGAGGGCCTCGGGGGTGCGGGCCACCACGGCGTGCCCGTCGTCCGCGGTGATGATCGGGCGCTGGATCAGGATCGGGTGCTCGGCCATCGCCGCGATCCAGCGGTCCCGCTCACCCGCCTCCCGGGGCCAGTCCTTCATGCCCAGGTCCTTCGCGGCCTGCTCGTCGGTGCGGGTGATGTCCCACGGCTCCAGGCCCAGGCGCTCCAGCACCCGCACCAGCTCGGCCGCGGTCGGCGGCTCCTCCAGGTAGCGCCGCACGGTGTACTCGACCCCGGCGTCGTCCAGCTCGCCGAGCGCGGTCCGGCACTTGCCGCACCGCGGGTTGATCCAGATCTCCATGCCGGTCACCCTACCGAGCGGCCCCCGCCCGTCCGGCCCGCCCCGCCGGGCGATCCGGTCCGTACGGGAACTCCACTGCCCCCACCGGAGGTTGACCGATGGGGGAGCGCGGTGCGGGAAGCGCGACCAGGTGGACCGGTCGGGACGAGCGGCCGGGAACCGTGATCTCGGGAGGGGAGCCCCGATGGACGGCGCGGCGATCATCGAGCAGTTGATGAGCACGGAGGTCAGGACCGACCCGTACCCGTTGTACGCCAGGGCCCGCGAACTGGGCCCGGTCGTCCCGGCCGGCGAGGGCATGTTCGTGGCGAGCGGCTACGCGGCGGTCAACAAGGTGCTGCGCACGCCCGCCTTCGGCGTCGCGTCCGCCGAGATGATGGCCGGGCTGGATCCGGACCACGTGGCGCACGCCTCGCTCACCCTGTTCGGCCACTCGATCCTCCAGCGCAACGCGCCCGACCAGCCTCGGGTCCGCTCGCTGATCGCCTCGGTCTTCACCGCCCGCCGGGTCGCCGCGCTGCGTCCGGCCGTCGAGGCGGCGGTCCACCGTCTGCTGGACGGGATGGCCGAGCAGGGCGCCGACGGCTCGCCGGTGGACTTCATGGACGCCTTCGCCTTCCGGCTGCCCGTCGGGGTGATCTGCGAGCTGCTCGGCGTCCCCGAGCCGGACCGCTACCGCTTCCGCGCCCTCGCCTCCGACCTGACCGTCGCGCTGGAGATCGTCCAGGACCTGGACGATCTGGCCGCCGCCGACGAGGCCGCCGACGAGATCGCCCGCTACTTCACCGAACTGGCCGCCGAGCGCCTGGTCCGTCCCCAGGACGACCTGGTCACCGACCTGGCCCGGATCGCGGCGGCCGACGACGAGCGGCTCTCCGCCCAGGAGCTGCTGGCCAACCTGGTCCTGCTGCTGGTGGCCGGCTTCGAGACCACCACCAACCTGCTCGGCAACGGCCTGGCCCTGCTGTTCCGCCACCCCGAGGCGGCCGCCGGGCTGCGCAGCGGCGCGATCACCACGGCCGGGTTCACCGACGAGGTCCTGCGCTTCGACTCCCCGGTCCAGGCCACCGGGCGGGTCGCGCTGGACGAGGGCCTGGCCGTCGAGGGCCTGCCGATCCCGGTCGGCGCCGCGGTGACCCTGCTGATCGGCTCGGCCAACCACGACCCGGCCCGGTACGAGCGGCCCGAGGTGTTCGACCCGACCCGCACCGACAGCCAGCCGCTCAGCTTCGGCGGCGGCACCCACTTCTGCCTGGGCTCCCAGCTGGCCCGGCTGGAGGCCGAGGTCGCGGTGCCCGCGCTGCTGGACCGCTTCCCCCGGCTCGCCCCCGGCGGCGTCCCGACCCGGCGCGACCGCTTGGTGCTGCGCGGCTTCGAGACCCTGCCGGTGACCGTCCGCTGACACTCCGTCCCCGGGGTCGGCGACCGGCACCTCCGACCCCGGTGGCCGGGACGTTCGGCCGTTCGTGGCAGGGCCGCCGGTGGGGGAGCATGGAGGGACCAAACCGGCCATTCCGGACCGATCGCCCGGACCGATCACCCGGAACGGCCGCCTGCCAGGAGGTCCCCCGTGCCCACAGCACCCCGCCAGCCGCGCCCCGCGGCGTTGGAGCCCGAGGCGCCGCGGTGGGTGCCCTGGCTGCCGGTGCTCCTGCTGGTGCTGGACCTGGTCGCCGAGGCCGTCGTCCCGGACGCCGTCGCCGCCGGCTTCCTGCTGACCGCGCTGCCCGTGGTGGCCGCGTTCAGCTACGGACCGGCGCTCACCGCCGTCACCACGGCCGGCTCCCTGGGGCTCCAGCTCGTCCTGGCGCTGCGCGCGGGCCACGTCAACGAGCAGCACCACGTCTGGGTCTACATCGCCACCCTGCTCTCCGGCGTCATGGGCACCGCGCTGTCCTGGCAGCGCACCCGGCAGAACCGCAACCTGCTCCAGGCCCGTACGGTCGCCGAGACCCTGCAGCGCACCGTGCTGCGCCCGGTGCCCGAACGGGCCGGCGGGCTGCGGGTGGCCGGCCTCTACCGCCCGGCCCAGGCCGACGTGCTGGTCGGCGGGGACCTGTACGAGGTGTGCGACACCCGCTTCGGCGTGCGGGTGCTGCTCGGCGACGTCCGGGGCAAGGGCCTGGAAGCGGTCCGCACCGTCGCCGACGTCCTCGGCGCGTTCCGGGCGGCCGCGTACGACACCCCCGGGCTCGTCGAACTCGCCGACCAGCTGGACCGCGCGGTGCTGCGCGACGCCGCCGACCGGGGCGACGACGAGCTGTTCGTCACCGCCGTCCTGCTCCAGTACCGGCCCGGCTCGGACTGCGTGGAGATCGTCAACCGCGGCCACACCACCCCGCTGCTGCTCGGCGGCGGGGGCATATCCCCGGTGGCCTGCGCCGACGAGCTCCCGCTCGGCCTCGGCCACCTCGGCCCCGCCGAGGAACTCAGCAAGGCGGTCACCGTCGCGCTGCCCCGGGGACACACCGTCCTGCTCTACACCGACGGCGTCAGCGAGGCCCGCGACACCACCGGCGCCTTCTACCCGCTGGCCCCCCGCCTGGCCGCCCTCGGCAGCACCGCCCCCGACCGGGTGGTCTCCTTCCTGGCCCAGGACGTCCACCGGTACGCCGGCCTGCTCGCCGACGACCTCGCCGTCCTCGCCCTCACGCCGGACGTTCCGTAGCCGTCGTACCGCCTGCCAGCCGTCCGTCCGCCGTCCGTCCGCCTGCCGTACCGTCCGCCTGCCGTACCGCCCGCTCCCGCCCCGCCGCCCCGTCGCCCGGACGGCCCCGCCGGGATGCCCCCGGAGGCGGGAGTGCGCAGGCTGCTGGCAACGACCGGGCCCCGCCGGGGCCCGTAGTCGTGGCGCGGGGACGTCGTGGCGCTGGAGGACGAGATCGACGGGACACGGACGGCGGGCACCGACGCGGGCGGCGGCGCGCGGCTGCTCGCCCGCGGCGCCCTGCTGGCGGCGGCGGGGGCCCTGGGGATGCTGCTGTTCGCGCTGGGGGAGGGCGGGCTGCTGGTGGTCGGGGCGGGGCTGCTCGGGCTGGTCGTCTGGGCCGCCGGCGCCTGGTGGTTCCTGGCCTACCGGGGCGCGGTCCGGGTGTTCGGGCTGCTCGTCGGGATCGCGGCGCCGGTCGCGGTGCTGGTGCTCTTCGCCCACCACCGGCTGTGGCTGACGGCCCTGGTCCTCGTCGCGTGCTGGGGAGCCGCCCTCGCCCTCGCCCGCGCCGCGCTGCGCCGGGCCGCCCCGGAGCCGCCGATGCGGGCCTATCCCGCGCCCCGGCCGCGGCGGCCGGTCCTGTTCATGAACCCGAAGTCCGGCGGCGGGAAGGTCGGCCGCTACGGGCTGGTCGAGCGGGCGGAGGACCTCGGCGCCCGGGTGGTCCTGCTCGACCACTCCACCCGTGCCGATCTCGCCGCGCTGGCCCGTACGGCCGTGGCCGAGGGCGCGGACCTGCTCGGCGTGGCGGGCGGCGACGGCAGCCTGGCGGAGGTCGCGGCCGTCGCCGCCGAGAACGGCCTGCCGTTCCTGGTGGTCCCCGCCGGAACCCGCAACCACTTCGCCATGGACCTCGGTCTCGACCGCGCCGACCCGCCCAGCGCCCTGTCCGCCCTGACCGGCGGCGACGAACTGTTGGTCGACCTCGGCGAGGCCTCCGGCCGGGCCTTCGTCAACACCGTCTCCTTCGGGGTGTACGCCGACATCGTGCAGAGCCCCGAGTACCGGGAGGACAAGGTCGGAACGGTGCTGGCGCTGCTGCCCGAACTGCTGGTCGGCGAGGGCGCGCCGCGCGTCGACGCCCGGGCCGACGCCACCGTGCTCACCGGCGAGCAGGCGCTGCTGGTCAGCAACAACCCGTACGGCTCGACCGAGGGCCTCGGCATCGGCGACCGCCGCCCCCGGCTCGACGGCGGCGAACTCGGCGTGCTGGGCATCCGGGTCTCGGGCGTGGCCGAGGCCGCGGACGTGGTCCTGCGCGGCACCAGGTCCACCGGGCTGAGGGCGCTGACCGCGCGGCGGGTGGAGGTGACCGGGAGCGGGGACGAGACGGCGGTGGCGATCGACGGCGACGCGCTGCGGATGCCGGTCCCGGTGGTGTGCACGCTGCGCCCGCGGGCCCTGCGGGTCCTGGTCCCGCACGACCGGCCCGGTGTCTCCGCTCCCGCGCCGCCCGTGGACTGGCACCGCCTGGCCGACCTCGCCCTCGGCCGCGACGAGCGCGGCCCCGGCGGCTCCGGCCCGGCAGCCGAGGAGCCGCCCGCCGGCCAGGCGCCGACCGACGGAGGACCGACCCGTGACTGACCCGACCCCCGCCACCGCCCCGTCCTTCCCCACCGCCCCGTCCTTCCCCACCGCCGTACTCACCGACCTCCGGACGCTCGACGGAGCCGTCTACGGCGCCGTCGCCGCCACCCCCACCCCGGCCCTCGACTCCGCGCTGCGCCGGCTCTCCCGGGCCGCCGACCACTCGAAGATCTCGCTGACCGTCGCCGCGCTGCTCGCCCTGCGGCCGGGCCGCCCCCGGCAGGCGGCGGTGGCCGGGGCCGGCGCGGTGGCCCTGGCCTCCGTGACGGCGAACCTGGTCGGCAAACGGCTGGTCCGCCGCCCCCGGCCCGACCGGGAACAGGCCCGGGTGGTCGTCGGCCGGCAGGTACCGATGCCGGAGTCGGCCTCCTTCCCGTCCGGCCACACGGCCTCGGCGACGGCCTTCGCCACCGCCGTCGGCGTGCTGCTGCCGCCGCTGGCGGTACCGCTCGGGGCCCTGGCGCTCGCGGTCGGCTACTCCAGGGTCCACACCGGCGTGCACTACCCGGGCGACGTCACGGCCGGCGCCCTGATCGGCTTCGCGGCCGCGGTGGCCGCCCTGGCCGTCGTCCGCACCGCGCCGCCACCCCTCCCGGAATGAACGCCCCGCCCGCCGGCGGAGGAGCCGACCGCTGGCTGTCGGAGCGCCGCCGCGCGACGGCGAGCATCCTGATCGCGACGGGCACGGCGCTGCTGCTGTCCGTCCTGGACGACGGCTGGTGGCGGGTGTCGGGCGCGGACGTGGGCGTCCTGGTGCTGCTCGCCTACCTCCTCCCGTACCTCGCGATCACCTCGGTGGTCTTCTCCACCGCCTCCGGCGAGCGGGTGCGCGCCTGGGCCCGGCGCACCGAACGCGGCACGATGCTCCAGTGCTACGTCCTCGGGTCGGCCCCCGGGCCGGGCGTCTCGATCGCCATCGCGGCCGCCGCCCTGCTGGTCGCGATGGTCTGGCGCCCCGGCCACCTGGGCTCCGACCTCGCCCCGGTACCCCGCGCCCTGATCGCCCTCGCCCTGGTCGTGCTCGCCTGGGCCTGCGTCGCGGTCTCCTTCGCGGTCGCCTTCCAGGCAGACAACCTGGTGGAGGACGAACGGGCCCTGGAGTTCCCCGGCGGCCGCCCCCCGACCTGGCTCGACTACCTCTACTTCGCCCTCTCCCTGATGACCACCTTCGGCACCACCGACGTCCTCGTGCTCTCCCGGGAGATGCGCCGCACGGTCGCGGCCAACTCCGTCATCGCCTTCGTCTTCAACACCGTCACCGTCGCGAGCCTGGTCTCCGCCCTCAACTCCCTCTGAAACCCGGCCTCTTGGAGCTCTCGCCACCCGGCAGGGGCCGGTGCCGCCCGGTACCGGCCCCTGCCGGGTTCTGGGAGGACCGCCCCTGCTGCTTCGGGGCCTTGCGGCAGGCGTCGGCCGCGACGACGGCGGGGACGTAGTCGTCCCGCATGAGGTGGGTAGCAGTCCTTGAACGCGGACTCGCCGCCGTCCGCGGCGGTCTTGCGGGCGTCCTCCACGAGCTCCTTGGTGGCGTTCTGGGTCTTGTTCATCACATGGGATAGCGCCGGTGCGGCACATCCCGCCCGCGCACGGGCAGCTGCCCCACACCGGCGCCGACGGCAGTAGCCGGGCACGACCGGCCCGCCGAGTGAAGGCCGCCACGTGACGACCATCGCGTGAAGGCCGTCGCGCGCAGAAGAGGAGGGGCACCCGCGACGGCGGGTCGGTGCCGACGGCCGCCCCGTCGAACCCCGACCGGCTGCTCGGTCTGGCCGCCGAGCCGGAGGAGGTCC
>NZ_JBSFWR010000092.1:0-33880 GCF_053594915.1 Kitasatospora sp. NPDC002543
CACGGCCGCCCCGCCCCCGCCAAACCCCCCCCGGCCGCGCCCCCGGGCGCCGCCCCGGGGGGCCCCGCGGCCGTACGTCGTGGCGTGTGTCGCGGCCGGGGCCGCGGCCGGGTGCCGCGGGCCGGTCAGGCCCGGACGGCCGCCTGCCAGGCGGCCTCGGCGGCGGCCAGGGCGGGCGCCGGGTCCGCGTCCGTCGCCCCGGCGAGGCCGGTGAGGCAGGCGCGGACGGTGTCCAGCGCGGCCGCCTGCCCGTAGTGGTTGACCCGCAGCATCGAGCCGGCCAGCGCGCCGCCGCCCGGCTGGACCGGCAGGGCCGGGTCGAGGCGGGCGGCGAGGGCGGTCGCGTCGACGCCGTCCGGGGTGCGCAGGGTGGTGGCGACCGGGGCCGCGTGGGCGTCCTCGACGACGTACGGGGCCAGGGTGCCGAGCGCGCGGACGCCGGCCCGGGTGGCGGCCGAGGCGGCGCGGTGGCGGGCGATCACGGTGGGCAGGCCGGCCGCGGCGATCCGGTCCAGGCAGGCGCCGAGCGCGAGCATCTCCAACTGCGCCGGGGCGTGCGGCAGCACCGCGCGGCCGGCGTCCGTCCAGCGCTCCTTCCAGTCGAGCAGCGAGAGGTAGGAGCGGCGCGGGGCGGCCGGGTTGGCGGCGATCCGCTCCCAGGCGCGCTCGGAGACGGACACGGCGGAGACCCCGGCCGGGCCGCCCATCGCCTTCTGGCCGCCGATGACGCACAGGTCGACGCCCCACTCGTCGGTGAGCAGCGGCTCGGCGGCGACGGAGGCCACCGCGTCGAGCATCAGCAGCGCGCCGTGCTCGCGGACCACGGCACCGATCCCGGCGACCGGATTGGTGTTGCCGGTGGCGGCCTCGGCGTGCACCAGGGAGACGAAGTCGATCTCCGGGGTGGCGGCCAGCGCCTCGGCGACCTGCTCGGCGCTCACCGCGCTGTCGAAGGGCACGGCCAGGTCGACGACCTTCGCCCCGCAGGAGCGCAGCCAGTTGCCGAAGGTCTGCCCGTACGGGCCGGTGACGATGTTGAGGGCGGTCGAGCCGGGGTGGGCGGCGCCGCGGATCGCGGCCTCCAGGGGCAGGAGTGCCTCGCCCTGGGTGACGATCACGTCGGCCCCGGTGTGCAGCAGCGCGGCCACCTGGTCCTCGATCGCCGCGAACTCGGCGGCGCTGAGCGGGGGCAGGTCGAGGAAGGGACTCACGTCGGTATCGCCTTTCGCGGGGGTGGGGATGCGGAAACGAGTCTGCCGCATCATGGCTGCTTACACGGAACCCGCCCGTCGGTAGAGTGCGGCCATGAGCGAGCGGAGCGAGCGGGTCGTCGAAAGGTGCGCGCGGGCGGCTGCCCCCGGCGGGCGGAGCGGGGCGGGCGCATGAGCGACGGCGCGGTGCTGCACGTACGGGGCCGGGTGCTGGTCGGTCCGCAGGACGTCCGGGACGAACTCTGGGTCGTGGACGGGCGGGTGAGCTTCACCCGCCCGCCGACCGCCGACGACGTGCGGACGGTGACCGGCTGGGTGCTGCCCGGACTGGTGGACGCGCACTGCCACGTCGGCCTGGACGAGCACGGCGCGGTGGACGCCGAGACCAGCGAGAAGCAGGCGCTCACCGACCGGGACGCCGGCACCCTGCTGATCCGCGACGCCGGCTCGGCCGCCGACACCCGGTGGATCGACGACCGCGAGGACCTGCCCCGGATCATCCGGGCCGGGCGGCACATCGCCCGCACCCGCCGCTACATCCGCAACTACGCGCACGAGATCGAGCCCGGCGACCTGGCCGCCTACGTCCGGGCCGAGGCCCGGCGCGGGGACGGCTGGGTGAAGCTGGTCGGCGACTGGATCGACCGCGAGCGCGGCGACCTCGCCGCCTGCTGGCCCGGGGACGCGCTGGCCGAGGCGATCGCGGCGGCGCACGAGGAGGGGGCGCGGGTCACCGCGCACTGCTTCGCGGCGGAGTCGCTGCCGGACCTGCTGGCGGCCGGGATCGACTGCGTCGAGCACGCCACCGGGCTCACCGAGGAGCTGATCCCGGCCTTCGCCGAACGCGGGGTGGCGATCGTGCCGACCCTGGTCAACATCGCCACCTTCCCCGGCCTCGCGGCCGGCGGCGAGGCCAAGTTCCCGGCCTGGGCGGCGCACATGCGGCGGCTGCACGAGCGCCGGTACGACACCGTGGGCGCCGCGCACGACGCCGGCATCCCGGTGTTCGTCGGCACGGACGCGGGCGGCTCGCTGGCGCACGGGCTGGTCGCGGAGGAGGTGGCGGAGCTGGTGAAGGCGGGGCTGAGTCCGGCCGAGGCGCTGTCGGCGGCGAGCTGGGGCGCGCGCGCCTGGCTGGGGCGGCCGGGGCTGGACGAGGGCGCGCCGGCCGACTTCGTGGTGTACGCGCAGGACCCCCGGGCGGACGTCCGGGTGCTCGCGGACCCGCGGTTGGTGGTGCTGCGGGGGCGGCCGGTCGAGTAGTCGCGCCGGGGGTGCGGGAGGCGAGGGCCGGAGGGAGGCGAGGACGGTCTTCCGGTCGGCCTCCCGGCTCGCCCTCCGGGTGCCGCCCGACCGGCCTCGATCGCATGATCATCCGCTGAAAGCCCTGTCGGTGTAGGCCGATAGGGTGGCGACCATGGCACCGCGTCCACTGAACGAGATCGTCGAGCCCGGCTGGGCCGCCGCCCTGGAACCCGTCGCCGGACGGGTCGCCGCGATGGGCGACTTCCTGCGCACCGAACTGGCCGCAGGCCGCACCTACCTGCCCTCCGGCCCGAACGTGCTGCGGGCCTTCCAGCAGCCCTTCGCCGACGTGCGGGTGCTGATCGTCGGGCAGGACCCGTACCCGACCCCCGGCCACGCCGTCGGGCTCAGCTTCTCGGTGGCCCCGGAGGTGCGGCCGATCCCGGCGAGCCTGATCAACATCTACCGGGAGTACGGCACCGACCTGGGCCTGCCGCAGCCGTCCAACGGGGACCTCACCCCGTGGACGCGGCAGGGCGTGCTGCTGCTCAACCGGGTGCTCACCGTCCAGCCGCGCAAGAGCGGCCAGCACCGGGGCAAGGGCTGGGAGGCGGTCACCGAGCAGGCGATCCGGGCGCTGGTGGCGCGCGGCGGCCCGTTGGTGGCGATCCTGTGGGGCAGCGACGCCCGCAACCTGCGCCCGCTGCTGGGCGACGTCCCGTCGGTGGAGTCGGTCCACCCCAGCCCGATGTCGGCCGACCGCGGTTTCTTCGGCTCGCGGCCGTTCAGCCGGGCGAACGAGCTGCTGGTGCGGCAGGGGGCGCAGCCGGTGGACTGGCGCCTGCCGTAGGAGCCTGCCAAGGGTGTCTGCCGCGGGCGCCGGGCGGTGCGCCGCGGCTGCTGTAGCAGAGGTGGGTCAGCGCAGAACGCCAATCTCACTCCAACGGGTGAAATGACTTTCTGTGTTACTCATGTGACGGATTGTTCGAGAAGACTGGCGGCTCATCGTTTCATCTGTGTGGGGGTACCGCCATGTCTTCTCGCCGAATCGTTTCCGCCGCCGCGGCCACCGCCGTGGTGGCGAGCACCCTGCTCACCACCGCGCCCGCCCGTGCCGCCGAGCCCGCTCCGTCGCCCGGCAAGGCCCGCGCCGTCACCGCCGAACTCGACCTGGACGTCAGCCTGTTGAACAAGGCGGTGGACGTCCCGGTGAACATCGCGCTCAACAAGGTGGAGTCGCCGGCGCAGCGCGACAGCTCCATCCTCACGGCCACCGTGGCCGGGGTCGACCAGACCGGCCCGGTCGAGCTCGTCAAGGCGGACGTCGGCAAGGCGGTGACCCGCGTCGACGCCAAGGGCGCCACCGCCTCCGTCAAGCTGGTCAACGCCGACGTGCACGCACCCGGACTCCCCGCCACCGCGCTGCTCGGCCTGGAGGCGATGAGCGCCGAGGCGACCTGCCCGGTCGACGGGCAGCCGACCGCCGACGTGGTCGCGCCGGTCAAGCTCAGCGTGCTCGGCAAGCCGGTCACCGTCGGGCTGTACGGCCCGACCAAGGTGGAGGTGCCGCTGATCGGCAGCGTCTCGGTGGAGTTCTCCAAGAAGACCGTGACCACCACCACCGCCGCCGCCTCCGCCCTGGAGGTGCAGGTGGAGGTGAACCCGCTCAACCTGAACGTCGCCAAGGTCACCGGGAAGCTCACCGTCGCCTCGGTGAGCTGCGAGAAGCCCTCGGCGCCGTCGGCCGCCGCGTCCGCCCCCGCCACCCCGGCGGCCCCGGGCACCGCGCCCGGCGGCGCGCCCGCGGCCCAGCCGGTCGCGGACACCACCACCTCGCGCGCCGCCGTCCCGCAGGCCGCGGTGGAGAAGCCGGAGAAGCTGGCCGCCACCGGCGGCAGCAGTGCCACCGGCCCGCTGGCCGCGGGGGCCGCCGCCCTGGTCGCGGGCGGGGCGGCCGCGCTCTGGGCCACCCGGCGCCGCCGCGCCGCGCACGCCCGCCGCCACTGATCACACCGGCCGCCGCCGGTCGCGTCCGCCGCCACCGGCCGGGTCGGTGCCGTCGCTGACCGGGCCGGTGCCGCCACCGACGGCACGCGGAACGGCGGGAGTGCCGCCTCCGGCACTCCCGCACCGTGACGGTGCCAATGCGGACGGTTGGTTCACATGCGCGTTACACGAGAGGAACAACCGGGAAACGGCGGCTTGCAACGCTACGCGGGCACCCACCACCCAGCAATGCGAGGGACACGACGTGGCAATCAAGGCCGAGTACATCTGGATCGACGGCACCAAGCCGACCGCGAAGCTCCGTTCCAAGACTCGCGTCCTGCCCAACGCCGACAAGATCCCGACCTGGGGCTTCGACGGTTCCTCGACCAGCCAGGCCGAGGGCCACGCCTCGGACCGCGTGCTGAACCCGGTGCGGGTGACGCCGGACCCGATCCGCGGCGGCGACCACATCCTGGTCCTCTGCGAGGTCCTGGAGACGGACGGCACCCCGCACGTCTCCAACACCCGCGCCCTGCTGCGTGAGGTCGCCGAGAAGTACGCCGCGCAGGAGTCGATCTTCGGCATCGAGCAGGAGTACACCTTCTTCAAGGGCTCCCGCCCGCTCGGCTTCCCGGAGGGCGGCTTCCCGGCCCCGCAGGGCGGCTACTACTGCGGCGTCGGCGCCGAGGAGGTCTTCGGCCGCGAGATCGTCGAGCTGCACCTGGACCGCTGCATCGACGCCGGCCTGGCCATCTGCGGCATCAACGCCGAGGTCATGCCCGGCCAGTGGGAGTTCCAGATCGGCCCCGTCGACGCGCTGACCGTCTCGGACGACATGTGGATCGCCCGCTACCTGCTCTACCGCACCGCCGAGGAGTTCGGCATCGACGCCACCCTCGACGCCAAGCCGGCTCGGGGTGACTGGAACGGCGCGGGTGCCCACACCAACTTCTCCACCAAGGCGATGCGCGAGGGCTACGACGCCATCATCACCGCCTGCGAGTCGCTCGGCTCCTCGCAGGAGAAGGTGCTGGAGCACGTCAACCAGTACGGCCACGACATCCAGTCCCGCCTGACCGGCAAGCACGAGACCGCCCCGTGGAACGTCTACAGCTACGGCGTCTCCGACCGCGGCGCCTCCGTGCGCATCCCGTGGCAGGTCGAGGTGGACAAGAAGGGCTACATCGAGGACCGCCGCCCGAACGCCAACGTCGACCCGTACGTCGTCACCCGGCTCCTGATCAACACCTGCTGCGAGGCCCTGGAGAAGGCCGGCCAGGTCTGATCCACCGCGCCTCCCGAGCATCCCGCCGGGCCTCCCCTCCACGCGGGGGAGGCCCGGCGGTCGTGTGTCCGGCACCCGGAGATCCGGCCTTCGGTGGTTGAACTCGACTGCCCGGGGCCGCCGTTGCTACCGGTGAGGGCCGGCCGGAACGGCCGCGGGGTGCGTCCCCGCCGGCCGGTCGGATTCCGGGGTCCGTACCGTTCACTCAGGAGCGCGCATGAAGAAGTTCAAGGTGGCCCTCGTGTCCGCCGCCGTCCTCGCGGGCATCGGACTGACCGTGGCCCCCGCCTCGGCAGCCACCAAGCCGGGCAAGCCGATCACGGTGCCGGGCGTGCCGGTGACCCCGGGCGTGCCGGTCAAGCCGGGCAAGCCGATCACGGTGCCGGGTGTGCCCGTGACCCCGGGCGTGCCGATCACCCCGGGCGTGCCCGCGAAGCCGGGCAAGCCCGGCAAGCCGGGGGCGGTCCAGAGCCTCGCCGTCGAGTCGGCCGACTCCGGGAGCGGCCCGATCTCCTCGGGCGTCACGACCTGCGGCGACCAGCTGTTCGGTGGCACGTTCTACTGCGGCGGCCCCTACGGCAGCGGTTCGACCTTCTTCACCTCCCGGGACGGCACCCGGCTGATCCTGGTGGTCGGCACCAACCACGCGGTGTACACGCGGTCGACGATCGCCAACTCCACCAAGCTGACCGCCTGGACGTCCCTCGGCGGCAACATGGCCGGCAAGGTCGAGATCACCGCGCAGACCGTGGGCGGCGCCTTCCGCATCGACGTGCCCGGCGCCGACGGCCGGACCTGGTCCCGGGCCCGGGACACCAACGGCAGCTGGACCGCCTGGACGGCGCGGTAGGCGCCCGGGGCCCGGGGCGGACGGGGCGTCCCGGACGGTCCGGAGCGGTCGCGGACCGGCCCGGGGCCGCTCCGGACCGCCCCGGGGCCGGAGGGTGTCCCGTTGCACCAGGACCGGCGATCTCGCGTGAACTCGCTGGGGCGGAGCCCCCGTTGCTACCGGTGAAGGCCCGCCGGACGGGCCCGGTCCCGACCACTCAGGAGCAGAAGTGAACAAGATCAAGGGGGCCGTCGCGGCCGCCGCCGTCCTCGCCGGCATCGGCCTCACCGCGGCTCCCGCCTCGGCCGCCGTCAGCAGCCCCGCGCACTGCGGCAGCACGATCTTCGGTGGCGACTTCCTGTGCGGCGGTGACTACGGCGTGGGCGGTCAGACGTTCCACACCTTCCGGGACGGCACCCAGCAGGTCTTCGTGGTCGGCACCGACCACGCCATGTGGACGCGCTGGACGATCGGCAACACCAACCAGCTGAGCGCCTGGACCAGGATGGGCGGCAACCTGGTCAGCCGGATCACCACCGTCAGCTCCAGCGTGAACGGTGCCCTCACCCTCACCGCGCGCGGCGCCGACGGCTTCCAGCAGTACATCGACCGGAACTCGGGCGGCGGCTGGAGCGGCTGGTACACCCCGGCGGTGCACGCCGGCTGACCGGTGCTCCGGCGGCCCGGCCGGGGTGAGGTGCCGAGCGGGCCTTGTACCGAGCGGGCCTTGGGCGGGGTGGGCCTTGGGCGGGTCTTGATCGGGGCGGGGCGGCGGCGGAGAATCGGGCCATGACCACTCCGGGCCGGACCCTCCTCGTGCGCCGACTGCACGTGGACCTGGGGCGGGTGTGGGCGGCCGGCTGTCGCCGTCGGCGGATTCCGTCGACCGACCGCAGACAGCACCGGCCCCAGGAGTGTGTCCGTCCATGGCTCTCACCTTCCACTGGTTCCTCCCCACCAACGGCGACAGCCGGCTGATCGTCGGCGGCGGGCACGGCTCCACGCCCGGCACGGCCGGCTCGGACCGGCCGCCGAGCATCGGCTACCTCGGCCAGATCGCCCGCAGCGCCGAGCAGTTGGGCTTCGAGGGGGCGCTGACACCGACCGGGGCCTGGTGCGAGGACGCCTGGCTGACCACCGCGATGCTCAGCCAGGTGACCGAGCGGCTGAAGTACCTGGTGGCGTTCCGGCCCGGGCAGATCAGCCCCACGCTGGCCGCGCAGATGGCCGCGACCTACCAGCGGCAGTCCGGCGGGCGGCTGCTGCTCAACGTGGTGACCGGCGGGGAGTCCGCCGAACAGCGCGCCTACGGGGACTTCCTGGACAAGGACGCCCGGTACGCGCGGACCGGGGAGTTCCTGGACATCACCCGGCGGCTCTGGGCGGGGGAGACGGTCGACCACCACGGTCCGCACCTCAGGGTCGAGGGGGCGCGGCTCAACCGGCTGCCGGACCCGGTGCCGTCGGTGTACTTCGGCGGCTCCTCCCCGGCCGCCGGCGAGGTCGCCGCCCGGTACGCGGACGTCTACCTGACCTGGGGCGAACCGCCCGCCCAGGTCGGGGAGAAGATCCGCTGGATCCGCGACCTGGCCGCCGCCCTGGGCCGGACCGTCCGGTTCGGCATCCGGCTGCACGTGATCACCCGGGACACCGCCGCGCAGGCCTGGGCGGAGACCGAACGGCTGCTCGCCGCGATGGACCCGCGCCGGGTGCGGGAGACCCAGCGGGCGCTCGCCGAGAGCGAGTCGGAGGGGCAGCGGCGGATGCTCGCGCTGCACGGCGGCTCGGCCCGGCGGTTGGAGGTGCACCCCGGTCTGTGGGCCGGGATCGGGCTGCTGCGCGGCGGCGCCGGGACGGCACTGGTGGGCAGCCACCGGGAGGTCGCGGACCTGATCTGCGAGTACCACGGGCTGGGCATCGACGAGTTCGTGCTGAGCGGGATGCCGCACCTGGAGGAGGCGTACTGGTTCGGCGAGGGCGTGCTGCCGCTGCTCGCGGCCCGCAACCTCTGGGAGCGCCCGTGAGGCCGGAGACCGGAGGCTCGATCGTGACCCGCAATCCGCTGGTCAAGCGCCGTCGGCCGGACCGAGAATTCATGGCATGACCCAGCAGCCCCTGCTCCTCCTCGACGTGGACGGACCGCTCAATCCCTTCGCCGCGCCGAAGCGGAGGCCCGAGGGCTACGCCACCCACCGGCTGCGCCCCGACTGGTGGGTGGCGAAGCAGAAGCACCTGGCGGCGGTCCGGGCCCGGCAGGCGACGCGTGCCAGGCACGCCAAGCCCCCCGCCGTCCGGGTCAAGCCGCTGCGGGTCTGGCTGAACCCGTCGCACGGCGAGGAACTGCTGGCGCTGCCGTACGAACTGGTGTGGGCCACCGGGTGGATGGACGAGGCGAACACCCACATAGGCCCGCGGGTCGGCCTGCCGGAACTCCCGTACATCCGCTGGTCCGACCTGTTCGGAGGGGACCCAGACGGGCTGCACTGGAAGACCAGGGACGTGGTGGCCTGGGCCGCCGGGCGCCCGTTCGTCTGGGTGGACGACGAGCTCGGCCCGCGGGACGAGGAGTGGATCGCCGCCCACCACCCCGGACCGGCCCTCGCCCTGCACGTCAACCCCCGGATCGGTTTGCTGGCCGACGACTTCGCGACGCTGCGGGAGTGGGCGGCGGCCGCGTGACGGGCGGGGGAGCGGACCGGGGGCGGACGGTCGGCACCGTCGAACGGCTGTGGCGCTACCCGGTGAAGGGGCTGCTCGGCGAGGAGCTGGACCGGGCCGAGGTGACCGGCCGGGGCCTGGCCGGCGACCGCGAACGGGCGCTGCTCGACCTGGCCACCGGCCGGGTGGCCAGCGCCAAGCTGCCCCGGCTGTGGGCCGGGCTGCTCGGGTACACGGCCAGGACCACGGCGGACGGCGGCGTGGCGGTCACCGGCCCGGACGGCCGCGGCGCCGACGAGCGGGAGCTGTCCGCGGCGCTCGGCCGCGAGGTCGCGCTGATCGGTGAGCGCCCGCCCGGCGCGGCCGTCGAGCGGGCCGTGCCGGAGGAGGTGCTGGCCCGCGGTATCGCCGCCGAAACCGCCTTCACCGTCAACGAGTTGGGCCGAGCCGCACCGGACGGCGGCTTCTTCGACTTCGCGCCGCTGCATCTGGTCACCACCTCGACGCTGCGGGCCGTCGGGAGCGAGGCCGAGCGCTACCGGCCCAACCTGGTGGTCCGCACCGAGGGCGAGGGGTACATCGAGAACGCGTGGGTGGGGCGGGAGTTGACGGTCGGCCCGGGGCTGCGCCTGCGGATCCTCGCGCCGACCCCGCGCTGCGCCGTCCCCACGCTGCGGCACGGGCCGCTGCCCCGGCGCCCCGAGGCGCTGCGCGTCCCGGCCGAGCGGAACCGGCTGGTGCCGCTGGAGGGCATGCCGGCGCTGCCCTGCGTCGGGGTGTACGCCCGGGTGCTGGTGCCCGGCGCGGTCCGGGCCGGGGACCGGCTCGTGCTGGACTGAGCCCTCACGTCGACGGCGACGGCTGTGGCCGGGAGTTCGGTCGGGGGTTCGGCCGGGGTTCGGTCGGGAGTCCTGACGGGCGCGCGGCCGGTCCGGGCCTCACGCCGAACCGAGCACCGCCCCGAGGGCGTCGAGGAAGCGGTCCGTGGTCTCCTCGTCCCGGACGGCGATCCGCAGCCACTCCTCGCCCAGCCCCGGGAAGGTGTCCCCACGCCGGACGGCGAAGCCGTGCTCGCGCAGCCGCCGCCGGACCGCCGCCGCCTCCGGCAGCCGGACCAGGACGAAGGAGGCGGCCGGTTCGCCGTACAGCCGCACCGAGTCGAAGGCGGCCAGGCCCTTCACCAAGTGCTCGCGCCAGAGCGCGAGTTCGGCCGCCGCCCGCTCCGCCTCGGCGAGCGCCGCGGCGCCGCTGCAGGCCTCGGCGGCCACCAGCGCCGGGGTGGAGACCGGCCAGAGCGGCTGGGCGGCGCCGAGCTCGGCGATCAGTGGTGCGGGGCCGAGCACATAGCCGATCCGCAGTCCGGCCAGGCCCCAAGTCTTGGTGAGGCTGCGCAGCACGACGACCCGGCCGGGCAGGTCCCGGACGGAGGCGAGCGACTCCCGTTCCCCGGGGACGGTGTCCATGAACGCCTCGTCCACCACCAGGGTGCGCCCCGGCCGGGCCAGTGCGGCGACGGCCTCGGCGGGGTGCAGCACCGAGGTCGGGTTGGTCGGGTTGCCGAGGACGACCAGGTCCGCCTCCTCGGGGACGCCGCCCAGCCGGAACCCGTCCCCGGGGGAGAGCAGCACCCGGTGCACCCGGTGCCCGGCGTCCCGCAGGGCGGCCTCCGGCTCGGTGAACTGGGGGTGCACGACGGCGATGTGACGTGGCGTCAGCACGCGCGCCAGCAGGACGAAGGCCTCCGCCGCCCCCGAGGTGAGCAGCACCTCCCCGACCGGCCGGGCGTGCCGGGCGGCCACCGCGGCGCGTGCCGCGCCCTGGTCGGGGTAGGCGGCGAGGTCGCCGAGGGTGGCCGCGAGGCGCTCGCGCAGCCAGGTCGGGGGAGTACCGGTGCGGACGTTGACGGCGAGGTCGACCAGGCCGAGCCCGTCGGCGCGCACCTCGGCGTCGCCGTGGTGGCGCAGGTCGGGTTCGGGGGCGGTCACGCGGGGCTCCTCGCTGGGTGGTGCGGGTGAATCGGGTGGTGCGGCCGGGTCGCGATGTGCGGGCGGCACGTGGTGGTGCGGCCGGGTCGGGGTGGTGCGGGCGGCTCGGACGCTCAGGGCGGGCCGGGTGGTGCGGTGGGCGCCGCCGTCCTGGCGATCGCGACCGTCGCCCGGGCCGACTTCCGTTTGGCGACCACCAGCCGGCCGCCCGGCGCGCTCGCCAGTGCCGCCGCCTCGGCCACGCTCGCGGTGCCGACGGCCGCGCCGACCGCGGCGGAGGGGTTCGGCACCGGCACGTCCGCGAGCGCCTCGGGCGGGTGCTCGTCCACCGGCACCCCGGGGAGGTGGTCGGCCGCCCAGCGCACCGCCGGGTGGTCGGCCTTGCCCGCCACGGTGGCCAGCCGGGCCACCTCGGAGGGGGCCAGCCCGGCCTCCCGGAGGGTGTCCGTCAGCAGCCGCAGCACCTCGGCGCGCCCGGCGCCGGTGCTCGCGCCGATCCCGACCACCAGGGTGCGGGGGGCGGCGGCGATCGGTCCGCTCACGTGCCGCACCCTTTCGTCCCAAGCTCCGGTGATCCCACCACGCCCGGACGGAACGGGTCAATCGCGGCGGGTGTGACGTCCGACGCCGGCCCGCCGGGCCCGCCGGTCCGGTCCGGGGCCGGGCCTGCCGGTCCGGTCCGCCGGGGCGCGGTAGCTGTTCGCCTGTTCTTCACTTGAGTTGTGCGGTACACGACACCGCTGCGCTCCTACTGTTCTCGGCGCTCCCGCCAGGAAGCCCCGACCTCCGGAGGACCTCATGGCCTTCGCACGACTGCGCACCCCTCGCCGCACCCCCCTCCGCCCCCCGAGCCCCCGCCGCCCCCTGCGCCCGGTGCGCCCGCTCACCGCGCTGGCCGCCGGCCTCGGCCTGGTCGCCGGTTCGCTCGGCCTCTGGGCCGCCGGCGGCAGCGCGGCCGCCGACACGGCCGACGCCGCCGGGCTGCCCTCGCCCGACCACGTGGTCGTCGTCGTGCTGGAGAACCACGCCTACTCCCAGGTGATCGGCAGCTCCAAGGCCCCGTACATCAACGGCACCCTGGTGGCCGGCGGCGCGACGCTGACCCAGTCCTACGCGCTCACCCACCCCAGCCAGCCCAACTACTACATGCTGTTCTCCGGCAGCTCCCAGGGCATCGTGGACGACGGCTGCGTGGACGTCGGAGCCCTGCAGGAGCCCAACCTCGCGTCCGAGCTGATCGGCGCCGGCCGGACCTGGGCCAGCTACAACGAGGGCCTGCCCGGCCAGGGCGCCACCGACTGCAGCAGCGGGAACTACGCCCAGAAGCACAACCCGTGGTTCGGCTTCGGCAACGTGCCCACCGCCGGCGCGTACGGCATGGACGCCTTCCCGAGCGACTACACCACCCTGCCGACGGTCTCCTTCGTCGTCCCGGACCTCTGCGACGACATGCACGACTGCTCCGTCGGCACCGGCGACTCCTGGCTCCGGGCCAACCTCGACGGGTACGCGCAGTGGGCGAAGAGCCACAACAGCCTGCTCCTGCTCACCTTCGACGAGGACAACAAGCTGTCCGGCAACCGCATCCCGACCCTGGTCTACGGCGCCCACGTCGCGCCCGGCAGCAGCACCGCCACCACCTACAACCACTACGACGTGCTGCACACCCTGGAGGACCTGGCCGGGGTCAACGCCCACGCGGGCAACTCCGCGGGCGCCGCCGACATCACCGGCATCTGGAACTGACGCCCGTGTACGTCGCGGACTCCCGCAGTTCGAAGGCCCCCGCCGCACCGGGGAGCGCGCCCGGCCCGTCCGACGCCCCGGCCGCCGACGCGCAGGCCCCCGCCGCACCGGCCACCGGCCCGGTGCGGCGGGGCGCCGCCCTGCGCGCCGTGCCCGGGGCGGTCGTCGCCCTCGGCACCGTCAGCCTGGTCACCGACATCTCCTCCGAGATGGTCACCGCCGTCCTCCCGCTCTACCTGCTCACCGGCCTCGGCCTCTCCCCGCTCGGCTTCGGCCTGCTCGACGGCATCCAGAACGGCTTCAGCGCCCTCGTCCGGCTGGTCGGCGGCCACCTCTCCGACCGCCGCGGCCGCGACGGCGCCGCCCGGCACAAGGCCGTCGCGGCCGTCGGGTACGGGCTGTCCGCGCTGTGCCGGCCGCTGCTGCTGCTCGTCCACACCGTGCCCCTGATCGGCGCCGTGATCGCCGTCGACCGCACCGGCAAGGGCCTGCGCACCGCGCCCCGGGACGCGATGATCTCGCTCGCCACCGAGCCCGCCCACCGCGGCCGGGCGTTCGGGGTGCACCGGGCGATGGACACGACCGGCGCCCTGCTCGGCCCGCTCACCGCCTTCCTGGTGCTGCGGCTGGCCGGCGGCCCGCTGCTCGCCGACGGCGGCGAACGGCACGGCTACGACGCGGTGTTCACGGTCAGCTCGTGCGTCGCGGCGCTCGGCGTGCTGATCCTGCTGCTGTTCGTGCCGAACCGGCAGAAGGGTGACGACTTGTCGACACCCTCGCCCTCGCTGCGCGCCGGTCTCACCCTGCTGCGGCTGCCGGAACTGCGCCGGCTGACGCTCTGCGCCGTCCTGCTCGGCCTCACCACCGTCAGCGACTCCTTCCTCTACCTGCTCGTCCAGCGCCGGCTGGACCTCCCCGTCAGCCTCTTCCCGCTGCTGCCGCTGGGCACCGCGGCGGCCTTCCTGCTGCTCGCCGTCCCGCTCGGCGCGCTCGCCGACCGGATCGGCCGCCACCGGCTCTTCCTCGCCGGGCACGTGGTGCTGCTGCTCGCGTACGGGCTGCTGCTCTCACCGCTGCGCGGGCTGCCGGCGGTGCTCTGCGTGCTGGTGCTGCACGGCACCTTCTACGCCGCCACCGACGGGGTGCTCGCCGCCGCGGCCGCGGACGCCGTACCCGCCGACCAGCGCGGCGCCGGGCTCGCCCTGGTCGGCACCGGGCAGGCGCTCGCCCGGTTCGCCTGCTCGCTGCTGTTCGGCGCGCTGTGGGGCGCGGTCGGCGGGCCGACGGCGCTGGGCTGGTCGGCGGGCGCGCTGGCGCTGTGCGTGCTCGGCGCGGCGGCGGTGCTGCGCCCGGCGGCGCTGCGCCCGGCGGCGCTGCGCCCGGCGGGGCCCGTGGGTCCGGACCCGTCCGGAGCCGTCGCCGGGAAGGGCCCGGGGAAGGGCCCGGGGAAGGACCCGGGGGAGAACCCAGAGAAGAACCCCGAGGAGACCCGATGAACCTGCAGAACCGGACCAGGGTGATCATCCTGCTGGTCGCCGTCGTGCTGCTCGGCGCGGTCGGCACCGGGGCCGTCCTGCACGCCTCCGACCGCACCGCCCGCCGGGACCAGGCCCAGCCCGGCGGGCCGTCCGTCGAGTCCGGTCCGGTGTCACTACAGGTGAGGAGCGGCGGACGACAGCTGTTGTTCCGCAACATGGCCTGGGGCCCGCACCGGGACGAGATCACCACCGTCCCGGCCGACCGCCCCGACGGCCCGCGCACCGCCTCCGGCGTCCAGTGCCTGCGCTTCCACGCCGCCGCGGGCACCGGCATCTGCCTCCAGGCCCAGCACGGGGCGCTGGAGGACACCTACCGCGCCGTCGTCCTGGACGACCACCTGCGCGAGCTCCACTCGTTCCCGGCGGCCGGCATCCCCACCCGCTCCCGGGTCTCCCCGTCCGGGCACCTGGCCGCCTGGACGGTCTTCGTCAGCGGCGACTCCTACGCGGGCAGCGACTTCTCCACCCGCACGTCCATCGTGGACGTCCGGGACTGGAACCTGCGGGACAACCTGGAGGACTTCGCCGTCGTCCTGGACGGCCGTCCGTACCAGGCGCACGACGTCAACATCTGGGGCGTCACCTTCGCCGACGACAACACCTTCTACGCCACCCTCGCCAGCGCCGGGCGGACCCACCTCGTCCGCGGCGACCTCGCCGCCCGCACCCTCACCGCCCTGCACGACAACGTCGAGTGCCCCTCCCTCTCCCCGGACGGCACCCGCGTCGCGTACAAGAAGCGCGTCCCCGGCCTGCCCGCCGACGCCCCCTGGCGGCTGTACGTGCTCGACCTCGCCACCATGACCGAGACCGCCACCGCCGAGCAGCGCAACATCGACGACCAGGCGCTCTGGTCCGCGGAAGGCGCCCTGGTCTACGCCCTGCCCGGCGACTACGGTGCAGATCTGTGGACCGTCCCGGCGGACGGTTCGGGCAGCGCGCAGCCCGTGACGAAGGCCGCGGTCGCCCCCGCCTACCTGGGCTGAGGAACTCTCGGCTAGCGTCCCACGTCGAGCAGAGTGTGACGCCCTGGTCAGGTGTCCGGAACGAATGTCCTGATCAGACGTCCTGATCGAGCGTCCTGATCGAACGGGGGAGCGAGACAACCGTGGACGGCATCCCACCCGAGCGCATGGTGACCGACTCCTGGCCCGCCCTGCACGGACGCCCGGTCCTGCGACGCACCGTCGCCGTCGGACTGGTCCTCTTCGTGTCCGTCGTCGCCGCCCTCGTGGTGCGCGGCGTCAACGCGCTCACCGCCGGCGGCACCGGCCGCGAGACCGACCGCGACCGCGCCGAACGCCTGGCGGGCTTCCACCCCTCCCAGCACCCCGGCCTCGGCCGGTTCTACGTGCCGGTCGGGGCCGTCTACACCCACACCTCCGACGGCGGCGCCGTCGCCTACCTGCACTACCGCCTCGGCGGCGGCCGGGCCCCCGGCCTCGGCGACTTCCTCAGCGCCTACGACCTCCCCTCGCCCGGCCCGGCCGCTCCGCTCCCGGCCGACCTGCACGCCGCCCTCGGCGGCGACGAGCCGGCCATGGCCCCGGTGCTCCCGAGCTCCCCACTGCCGCCCGCCACCGCCGCGCCCACGGAGAGCCCGTCCCCGTCCCCGTCCCCGGAGGCCGACACCACCGACACCCCGGACCAGGACTCCGACGAGGCCCCCGCCGACGCCGAGGACCCGGAAGGCACCGAGGACCCCGCCCCCGCCGTCGCCCCGGCCGCCGACCCCACCCCCGAACCCGCCACCCCGACCTGGACCCCCACCCCCAGCCCCAGCCCCACCGACCTCCCCGCCCCCACCGCCCGCCGCATCTACGTCGCCACCATCCCCGGCGGCCTCCCCGGCGCCGCCGACATCTACATCCGCGCCACCGGCTGACCCCGGTCGGGAGGGTCAGGCCACGTCCCGATCGATGGTGAAGGCCATGACGCTGCCGGGCTGCAGCGGGAACGGGAGCTGGATCAACCCGGCGGTGTTGTTGAACGGCGCGGGGAAGGTGGCACGGACGCTCGCACCGTGGGAGGCGCCGAGCGCGCTGATCTCGGAGGCGTTCACGCTCAGGCGGGTCGGCCTGAGCGCCGGATCGATGGTGAGGCGGTACTCGGCATCGGTGACATGGCGGAACACCTGGGCCTGGATCCGGATCCGTCGGTCGTTGCCCACGAACTTGCGTGCCGTGACGCTCAGCTCCACCAGATGGCCCGCGGTGGTCTGGGCCTCGCGCGGGACCGAGAAGTGTTCGATCCTCGCGCGCCCGCCGGCGACGTCCTCATGCGTCGCGGAAGCGCGGTCCAGTTCCCGGTTGTCGACCCGGACCGCGCCGACCGTGAAGACTGCCGGGTCGTCGGGATCCAGGTTGTCGTCGATCATCCACCGGAGCAGGCACTCGGGCCCGGTGAAGCCGTCCAGGCCGGCGTCGTCGTTGGAGGCGAGGCAGGCGATCGTCACCGTTGCGGGTAAGGCCTCGATCCGGTAGGAGATCCGGAAGCTCTGGTAGAGGTAGTCGGGATGGGCGTCACCGCCCGGCGCGGGCGAGAGCAGGCAGTCGTAGCGGTAGGCGGAGAGAGCGCCGGCGAACAGCGGGTCGCGTACCGGGCCGAGGACGTCCTGCATGCCGCGCAGCACGGCGCTGTCCACCTGCTCCGTGGTCTCCCGCACGGTGAGGGATCCGATGGCCAGTGTGACGGCCGCCGCCGACACGAAGGCGCCGCCGATGAGGCTGAGGACGGTGGCGAGAACCTGCTGATGGGTCATCAGTGCCGCGGTCACCACGCACACCAGTCCCACCATCAGTGCGAGGGTGTTGACCAGCGCGAGGATCTTGCGCAGTTGTCGTTCACGAGACACGGCCACGCGTCACCCCCGTGGGCGGCGTCAGAGCGCCGACCCCTCTGCGATGATCCTGACGATCCGCTCGGAGACCTCCCCGATCTCCTGTGCCGTACGAACGTTATCCGCCTGCCCCTCGGTCAGGAAGACCATGGCGATGCGGTTCGCGGGGTGCAGGACGATGCCCGCGTCGTTCACGATGCCGCGCAGGCTCCCGGTCTTGTGCCGGACCGGGACGTCGTCGTCCAGACGGGACGGAATCCGGTCGTTCCGCAGGTAGTTGACCAGGTAGCGTCGGACCGGATCGAGGTGGGGCGTCCGGTCGATGTACTCGACCAGTTGCAGCATGTCCTCGGCGGTGGTGGTGTTGGCCCGGCCGAGCGGACCGAGTTCCCGCTCGGAGAACCCGGCCGGGAAGGCCGTGCCGTGCAGTCCGACGGCCTTGATGGTGGCGTCGATCCGCTCCTGGCCCAGGACGGTGCGTACGTGTTCGGCGGCCGGATTGTCGCTGGTCACGAGGGCGAAGCCGCACAACTCCCGGACGCTGACGGTCGAGTCGGGGTCGAGGGCCTGAAGCACGCTCGGATACATCGTGCCCGGGAGAGCCCCGATCCGGACCCGCTCATCGAGGTCGAGTTCGCCGCGTTCCGCCGAGTCGAAGAGGGCGACCCCGAGAATCATCTTGGCCAGGCTTGCCGACGGAAGCTGCAGGTCCGCCCGGTGGGCGACGGTAATCCGGGGGTGGTCGAGCGTCTTGACCAGGACGCTGCGCACGCCTGAGTCGGCGGCTGTCGCGAACCCCTCGATCTGTGCGGCGATCGCGGAGCGCAGTCCGTCGGAACCGGCCATCGGGCAATCCCCTTCCTTCCGACCTGGTTGGGTCGGGCCAACCGCTCCCTACCCGGATGTGGGCGCCGTACGCTCCGGTCCGGAGATCGGGCGGGCGGAGTGGCGGGGAGCGATCGAACGCCTGCGGGCGGAGGCCGGTAGGCGTTCGAGGGGGCGGCTGGGGGTCAGTGGGCGTGGGCGGGTTGGGGGGTGGTGGCCTCGGGAGCGGGGGTGGGGGTGCGGCGGGTGGGGGATTGGCCGGCGAGCATGGCGGCGAGGGCGAGGAGGAGGCCGAGGAGCTGCCAGGGGGTGAGGGTCTGGCCGAGGACGATGAGGCCGCCGAGGGTGGCGACGACCGGGTTGATCAGGCCCAGGAAGGAGGCCGGGCCGGCGCCGAGGCGTTCGATGCCGCGGAACCAGAGGAAGTAGCCGAGCGCGGTGCCGACGAGGCCGAGGTAGGCGAAGCCGGCCAGGTTGGCGGCGGTCAGGGCGGGCGGTGCGCCCTCGACCAGGGCGGCGAGCGGAACGAGGAAGACCGAGCCGGCCAGGAGCTGCCAGGCGGTGAGGTCGAGCAGGGTGGCGCCCTCGGGCCGGCCCCAGCGGCGGGTGAGGACGGTGCCCAGGGCCATCAGCGAGACCCCGGCGACCATCGAGGCGACTCCGAGGCCGTCCAGCCGGGCGCCGCTCTTGAGCACCAGCAGGGCCACGCCGCCGACCCCGACCAGTCCGGCGGTCACCGCCCGCCGTCCGGGCCGCACCCGCAGCACGCCGATCGAGAACCCGGCGACGAGCAGCGGCTGGATCGCCCCGATGGTGGCGGCGACGCCGCCCGGCAGGCGGTAGGCGCCGACGAACATCAGCGGGAAGAACAGTCCGATGTTGAGCATCCCGAGCACGGCCGCGCGCCCCCACCAGCGCCCCTTGGGAAGTCGGCGGCCGATCAGCAGCAGGAGCAGTCCGGCCGGGAGCGCGCGGAGCGCGCCGAGAAGGAGGGGGCGGCCCTCGGGCAGCAGCTGGGTGGTGACGAGGTAGGTGGTGCCCCAGGCGGCCGGGGCGAGTGCGGCGGTGACGGCGATCCCCGCGCGCTTGCGGTCGATGACGGCCATGACGTCCCCCTGAACGTTGATTATCTGAACGTTGAGATACTTTCTACGCTCGGGATCGATGAACGTCAAGTATGTGAATGTTGAGATATCTTGGACGGGTCGAGGGCCCGCGCGGACGACGGGCGGGCGAGCGACGAGCAACTGACGAGCGACTGACGAGCGACGGACGGACGGCTCCGGGAGGGCGGCGGACATGCGGCAACGCGACACCGTGGACGACATCGTCGAGCAGTGGGCCAGGGCCCGCCCCGACCTGGACGCCGGGCCGATGGCCCTGATCGGCCGGCTGCGGCGGCTCAACGTCAGGGTCGACAACGCCCTGCGCGAGTACTTCACCGCCTGCGGCCTGGACTCCTCCGAGTTCGACGTGCTGGCCACCCTGCGCCGCTCCGGCGAGCCGTACGAGCTCAACGCCCGCGCGCTGCTCAAGTCGGCGATGGTCACCTCCGGGGCCATCACCAACCGGGTCGACCGGCTGTCCGCCAAGGGGCTGGTCGAGCGCAACCCCTGCCCGACCGACCGCCGGGCCGTCCTCGTCCGCCTCACCCCGGCCGGCAAGGAGCTGATCGACGAGATCCTGGCCGGTCACGTCCGCAACGAGGAGCGCATCCTCGCGCCCCTCGACGCGGACGAGCTCGCCCGGCTCGACGGACTGCTGCGCAAGCTCCTCATCGCCCACGGGGACACCGAGCCACTGCTCTGATCCCGGCCCGGGCGCGGGGCGGCGCCGGCCGGGCGGCGTGTCCGGCGGCGTCCCGGCCGCGTTATCCCTGCGGAAGCCCACCGGAGGAGAGGCCGCCCCGATGAAAGAGAAGACCCCCAGGGACATCGCCGTCGACGACCAACTGCGGGCCGCCGGAGCGGAGGGCGCCCAGTGGCTCACCGCCTCCGGATGGGGACCGCCGGTCAAGGTACCGCTGCGGCAGGCGGCGCCGTGGCAGCAGGAGACCCGGGCCCGGATGCTGGCGTCGCAGGCGGACGAGTCCTGCACCTGGTGCGACCACCTGCTGTACGGCGGGCCGCAGCCCGTCGTCGTGCACGCGGAACACCCGACCCACCTGATCTGCCGCGCCTGCTCGATCGCCGCCCGCCCGCGCCGGGTCTGCCTGGACTGCGGGGAGCCGGCCTCCTCCGCCTCCCCGGCCGACGGGCGCGAGGACGTCTTCATGGGGGCGGTGGCGATCTACACCCGGCTGCGCTGCGCCGCCTGCCACCGGGGTGATCCGCTCAACGGCACCTTCGGTGGGGGTGTTTGACCCGGCCGGCCGGCCACCAGCCAACCAACCGGCCAACCGGCCAACCGGCCGGTCGGCGCCGTTCGGCGGCAGGCTCCTCAGGCCGGGCCGCGGAGGGCCGGGGGCTGCCAGTCGTACGTCGTGCCCGAGCGGCTCAGCAGGGCGCGGGCGGGGAGGAGTCCGGCGAGGGTGAGGGCGGTGGTGCGCAGGAAGGTGGCGGCGGGGGAGCGGAGGGCGACGAGCCCGCCGATGCGGCGCGAGGCGGCGACGACGGCGGTGGTGCGGGGGAGTCGGGCGGCGGTGTAGGCGGGCAGGGCGGCGGCCGGGTCGGCGCCGGGGGCGAGCAGGGAGGCGAGGACGACGGCGTCCTCGATGGCCTGGCAGGCGCCCTGGCCCTGGAAGGGGCACATCGCGTGGGCGGCGTCGCCGAGGAGGGCGACCCGGCCGTGGTGGTGGGCGGGCAGGGGGTCGGCGAGGTCCCAGACGTCGTGGCGCAGGACGCGCTCGGGCTCGGCGAGGGCGAACAGCTGCGGTACGGGGGCGCACCAGTCGCCGTAGCGGCGCAGGAGTTCGGCCCGCTCGTCCCCGTCCGGTGCCCGTTCCCCGGCCGGGGCGAGGGCGGCGCCGTAGACGTAGACCCGGTCGTCGGCGAGCGGGACGATGCCGGCGAGCCGCCCGCGGCCCCACACCTCGCCGACGGCGGCCGGGCGGCGGTCGGGGGTGACGACGGCGCGCCAGGTGGTGAAGCCGCTGTAGCGGGGGCCGGGGTGGTGGGGGAAGAGCAGGCTGCGGGTCGCCGAGCGGAGGCCGTCGGCGGCGACGACCAGGCCGGCCTCCTGCTCCCCGTCGGCGGTGCGGACGACGGCGGGTTCGGTGGCGCCGCCGGGGGTGACGAGGGCGGCGGGCGATCCGGTGCGGACGGTGCCCTCCGGGAGTGCGTCGACCAGGGCGGTGATGACGTCGGCGCGGGCGACGGCGGCGATGGTGTCGCCGAAGCAGGACTCGAACACCGAGGTGCTGGTGCGGGCGAGCCACCGGCCGGAGGGGTGGCGCAGGCCGATGGCGGGGTGCGGTGCGGCGAGGGCGCGCAGGCGTCCGCCGACGCCGAGCCGGTCGAGGGAGCGGAGGGCGTTGGGGGCCAGGGCGAGTCCGGCGCCGACGGGTTCGAGGGAGTCGGCGCGCTCGTGGACGCGGACCGGGACGCCCTGCCGGTGCAGGGCGAGGGCGGCGGTGAGCCCGCCGATGCCGCCGCCGATGACGATCGCGCGCTGCCTGTCCTGTGGGCTGCCCATGGGAGGGCTCCTCTCCGTTCACTACATCCGTAGTGCTCATCTGCCAGCACCGTACTACAGATGTAGTTCACGCACACTACTGCTGTAGTGAATTGGGAACGCCCGAGGAGAACGGCCATGATCGGACCCATGACGACGCCCCCGCGCCCGACCCTGATCGCCGATGCCGCCATCGCCCTGATCGCCGAGCGCGGCCTGCGGGGGCTGACCCACCGGGCCGTCGACGAGGAGGCCGGCCTGCCCGCCGGATCGACCTCCAACCTCGCCCGCACCAGAGCCGCGCTGCTCGAACTCGCGCTCACCCGCATCGTCGAGCGGGAGACCGAGGAATACCCGGTCCTCGCCGAGGACCCGCCCGCCGCGCGCTCTTCCGCCATGCTCTCTCCCGCCGCGCGCTCTTCCACCGCGCGCTCTCCCGCCACGCTCCCGCCCGTCGCGGCCCCGCCCGCCCCCGCCGCCGCGCGCGACCTCCTCGTCCGGGTCGGCGCCGACGTGCTGTACCAGGCGCTCACCAGCGGCCGCCGGCTCACCCTGGCCCGCCTGGAACTCGCCCTGGAGGCCACCCGGCGGCCCGAACTGCGCGTCGTCTACGACCGTCTGGGCGGGCGCTTCGCGGACATCGCCGCCGAACTGCTCGGGCGGTCCGGCTCGGCCGACCCGGCGGCCGACGCCCGCCGCCTGATCCGCTGGTGCGACGGGGTCCTGTTCAACGCGACGGCGGGCAGCGGACACTGGCACATCCCGGCGCCGGAGGAACTGCGCGACGAGGTGGCGCGCTACCTCTCCGCGCTGCTCGACCGGGAGTAGTCCGCGGGCGGCGCTACTCCGGGGCGCCCGCCCGCGGGCGGGACGAGTCGACCGCGGCCACCCGCGCGGCCACCGTCCGGGCGCAGTCCGCCGCGGACGCCCGCGTGGAGTCCACCACCAGGTCGTACGCGACCCCCCGGTGCACCGCCTCCGCCTGCGCGGCGGCCATCCCGGCCACCCGGTCGCCGCGCGCGGCCTCCCGCTCCTCCGCCGCCGCCGGATCGCAGCGCACCCCGACCCAGAGCACGTCCAGGCCCTCCAGCGCCGCCCGCCACCGGGACTGCGAGGCGGCGCCGCCGAGGAACACCTCGTCCACCACGACCCGGGCTCCGGCCCGGGCCATCGCCGCCACCCCGAGCGTCCAGGCGGCGTCCAGCGCGGCGAAGACCGGGCCGACCTCGACCGTCCCGTCCCCGCCCTCGAGCCCGCCGATCCCCTCGCCGCCGGAACGCAGCGACGGCGGCAGCGCCTCGACCATGGTGTCCGTGCCGAGGTGCAGCCAGGGCTCCGGCAGCAGTTCCTGCAGGCATCGGGCGATGCTCGACTTGCCCGAGCTGGAGCCGCCGTTGAGGACGATCACATGCATGCGGGCACCCTAGACCCGCCCGCCTCGGGGTGTCGCGGCGTTATCCCCGCCCGCCGCCCGGCGTGGCGGTGGAGCCCGCCGCGAAGGCGGCCGCCGCGCCGGTGAAGGAGGAGGCCAGTGCCGGCGCGCCCGCCCAGTGCAGGTGCAGGTAGGACGCGTGCACGTTGCCGGCGGCGAAGCCCTCGGTGCGGGGGCCGGTGGGCAGGCGCCAGCCCCAGGCGGGGAGTTCGCCCGCGCCGGGCTCGCAGACCGTGCGGTGGAACTCGTGGCCGCGCAGCCTGGTGCCGGCCGGGGCGAGCGGGGAGTCGTGCAGCGCGACCGCCTCCCGGTAGCCCAGGGTGAGCCGTTCGGTCATCCGGGCGTCGGTGGCCAGCACGCCGCACATCGGCAGACCGTCCAACTCCCGCCCCAGGTAGAGCAGTCCGGCGCACTCGGCGGCGATCGGCCCGCCGACGGCGGCGAACGAGGCGATGGCGGCGCGCAGTGCGGCGTTGCCGCTCAGCTCGCGCACGTAGAGCTCGGGGAACCCGCCGCCGATCACCAGACCGGCCGTCCCCTCGGGCAGCGTGTCGGCGTGCAGCGGGTCGAAGGGGACGACCTCCGCGCCCGCCGCGCCCAGCAGTTCGGCGTTCTCGGCGTACGAGAAGGAGAAGGCCGCGCCACCCGCGACCGCGATCCTCGGCCGGCCGGCCACCGGTGCGACCTCGTCCGCCGGGTTCCACGGTTCGGCGTCCAGTGCGGGCGCGGTCCGGGCGAGTTCGAGCAGGGCGTCGAGGTCGACCGAGGAGGCGACCAGTTCGCCCATGTCGGCGACCGCCTTGAGGGCCTCCGCCGAGCGCTCCACCGCCGGGATCAGCCCGAGGTGGCGGGACGGCGTGGCGACGGCCGCCGAGCGGCGCAGCGCGCCCAGCACCGGCACGCCGGAGCCCTCCTCCAGGGCCTCGCGCAGGAGTTGCTCGTGCCGGTCGGAGGCGACCCGGTTGAGGATCACCCCGGCGAGTCGCACCTCCGGGTCCCAGGAGGCGAAGCCGTGCACCAGCGCGGCCACCGAGCGGGACTGCGAGGAGCCGTCCACCACCAGTACCACCGGTGCCCGCAGCAGCTTGGCCACGTGTGCGGTGGAGGCCAGTTCGCCGCGCCCGGAGGCCCCGTCGAACAGGCCCATGACGCCCTCGACCACCGCGACGTCCGCCCCCGCCGCGCCGTGCAGGAACAGCGGCGCGATCCGCTCCGGCCCGCACAGGAAGGCGTCCAGGTTGCGGCCCGGGCGGCCGGCGGCGAGCGCGTGGTAGCCCGGGTCGATGTAGTCGGGGCCGACCTTGTGCGGGGACACCGCCAGCCCGCGCGCGGCGAGCGCCGCGATCAGGCCGGTGGCGACGGTGGTCTTGCCGGCGCCCGAGGAGGGCGCGGCGACGACCAGGCGGGGGACGGTGCGCGGGGGCGTACTGCCCGGGGGGACGGTGCTCAACGGTCTACCACTCGATCTACCACTCGATGCCGCGCTGGCCCTTGCGGCCGGCGTCCATGGGGTGCTTGACCTTGGTCATCTCGGTGACCAGGTCGGCGAATCCGGTCAGCACCTCGGGTGCGTACCGGCCGGTGATGACGACGTGCTGACTGCCCGGGCGGTCCTTGAGCACGGCCACCACCTCGTCCGGGTCGATCCACCCCCAGTGCATCGGGTAGGTGAACTCGTCCAGCACGTAGAAGCGGTAGGTCTCGGCCGCGAGGTCCCGCTTGACCTGCTCCCAGCCCTCCTTGGCCGCCTCCTCGCTGGACATCTCCTGCTCGGCGGAGCGCTGGATCCAGGACCAGCCGGAGCCCATCTTGTGCCAGTCGACGGTGCCGCCCTCGCCGGAGGCGCCGAGTACGCGCAGGGCGTTCTCCTCGCCGACCTTCCACTTGGCGGACTTCACGAACTGGAACACCCCGACCGACCAGCCCTGGTTCCAGGCCCGCAGCGCCATGCCGAAGGCGGCCGTGGACTTGCCCTTGCCGGGCCCGGTGTGCACGGCGGTGATCGGCTGCGTGCGGCGCTGACGGGTCGTCAGGCCGTCGTCGGGGACGCTCTCGGGGACACCCTTGGGCATGTCGGCTCAGGCCGCCTTTCGCATCGTGGTGGTCGCGCGGTGCGCGGAACGGTTCTCGCGGACGAGCGAGGCCACGCCCTCGGCGCGCAGCTCGTCCAGGCTGACGGCGGTGCCGCCGAGCCGCCCGGCGAGGGTGCGGGCGAGGCCCAGGCGGACCGGGCCGGACTCGCAGTCCAGCACCACGCTCGCGGTGCCCTGCGCCGCGAACAGCCCGGCCGCGCGGTGCGACTGCGCGAGCGCGTCCCGCCCGCCGGTGGCCCGGCCGTCGGTCACCACGACCAGCAGCGGGCGCCGGTTCGGGTCGCGCAGCCGCTCCACCCGCAGCACCTCGTGGGCGCGCAGCAGGCCGGCGGCCAGCGGGGTGCGCCCGCCGGTGGGCAGCGACTCCAGCCGCGCCGCGCCGACCTCGACCGAGGAGGTGGGCGGCAGTGCCAGCTCGGAGCCCGCGCCCCGGAAGGTGATCATGCCGATCTTGTCGCGGCGCTGGTAGGCGTCCATCAGCAGCGAGAGCACCGCGCCCTTGACGGCGGTCATCCGCTGCCGGGCGGCCATCGAACCGGAGGCGTCGACCACGAACAGCACCAGGTTGGACTCCCGTCCCTGGCGCACCTGTTCGCGGAAGTCGTCCTTGTGCACCACCAGTGCCCGCCCGCTGCGCCCGCGCGCCGCCTGGTGCGGCGCGGCGGCCTGGAGGGTCGCGGTGAGGTGCAGCCGGCCGAGCGCGCCCTGCGGGCGGCGGGCGCGGATGGTGTGCCCGCCGGTGGTCTCGGCGGGGGAGCGGCGGCCCTGGGCGCCGTGCCCGGTGCCCTTCACCGTGAACAGCCGGGTCCGGTACGGGTCCCCGGCCGCGACCGGCGCCGACTCCCGCGAGGGGGAGGGGTGTCGGGCCGGTGCGGGCGGCTGCGCGGGCTCCTCGCCGCCCTCGGGGGAGGTGCCCTCGGGGACGGTGCCCTCGGACGGGGACGTCTCGGGAGCGGAGGCCTCGGGGCCGCCGTCGGAGGGCTCGGGCGCGCCGCCGCCGTCGGGGCCGCCCCCGTCCGGCCCGCCGTCCTCCGGTCCGCCGTCGCCGTCCGGGCCGGGCCCGTCGCCCTCGGGCTCCGGGTCCTCCGGCTGCGCGTGCTCCTCCAGCGTCCGGTCCAGCTGCTCCTCGTCCAGCCCCGGGGCGTCGAAGGGGTTGCGGCGGCGCCGGTGCGGCAGTGCCAGCCGGGCGGCCTTGCGGACGTCCTCCTCCAGCACCTCGGTGCGCCCGTCCCAGGCGGCCAGCGCGACGGCGGTGCGGGCCATCACGATGTCCGCGCGCAGCCCGTCCACCTCGAACGCGGCGCACACGGCGGTGATCTGACGCAGCGCCACATCGGTCAGCTCGACCTTGGGCAGCAACTCCCGTGCGGTGGTGATCCGTTCGGCGAGCGCCCGCTCCTCGGCGGCGAACCGGGCGGCGAACGAGGCCGGGTCCACGTCGTACGCGAGCCGGCGGCGGACGACCTCGGCGCGCTCGGCCGGGTCCCGGGTGGCGGCGATCTCGACGGTCAGGCCGAACCGGTCGAGCAGCTGCGGCCGCAGCTCGCCCTCCTCCGGGTTCATGGTGCCGACCAGCAGGAACCGGGCGGCGTGCCGCACCGACACGCCCTCGCGCTCGACGTACGAGCGCCCCATCGCGGCGGCGTCCAGCAGCAGGTCCACCACGTGGTCCTGGAGCAGGTTCACCTCGTCGATGTAGAGCACGCCGCGGTGCGCCCGGGCGAGCAGCCCGGGCTCGTACGCCTTGACGCCCTCGGCCAGCGCCCGCTCCAGGTCGAGCGAGCCGACGATCCGGTCCTCGGCCACGCCGACCGGCAACTCGACCAGCTGGGAGGGCCGTTCGGAGGCGGACGGGGAGACGTGCGGCCCGTCCGGGCACTGCGGGTCGGGCGTGGCCGGGTCGCAGGCGAAGCGGCAGTCGTCCACGGTGGCGATGGACGGCAGCAGGCCGGCCAGCGCGCGCACCATGGTCGACTTCGCGGTGCCCTTCTCGCCGCGCACCAGCACGCCGCCCACGGCCGGGGAGACCGCGTTCAGCAGCAGCCCGAGCCGCAGGTCGGCCATGCCGACGATCGCGGTGAACGGATAGCGGACGTCACTCATGCCGTACCCCACTCCTGTCGTATCCGGCTCAGGCTCATGCGTCACTCCCAGGGGCCCCGGGCGGGAGGAACGGCAGCGATCCGGCCGCCGGCACCCCGCCCTCGATCAGCTTCCACAGCGCGTCGGTGTCCGCGTGCTCCTCGATCAGGTCGCCCAGCCGGTCCAGCCGGGCCTCGCGCGCCGCGGCGAAGGAGGTGTCCGGCGCCGGGACGAACGCCCGGCCGGACGACTCGGCGACCTCGCGCAGGAGTTCACGGCGGAAGCCGTCGTTCTCCAGCGCGCCGTGCCAGGTGGTGCCCCAGACCGCGCCGACCCGGCAGCCGTCCAGGAAGGCCTCCCCGCCCTCGACCGCCACCACCCCGTGGTGGATCTCGTAGCCCTCGACCCGCTGCCCGTACGCCTCGCCGACCGGCCGCGCCAGCACCTTCTCGGCGCCGAACCGCACGCGCGTCGGCAGCAGTGCGAGGCCCTCGACGGCGCCCGCCTTCGACTCGACCTCGTCCACGATCGAGTGCGCCAGCATCTGGTAGCCGCCGCAGACCCCGAGGATCGGCAGTCCGGCCGCCGCCCGCGCCCGCAGGGCCGGCTCCAGGCCGCGCTCGCGCAGCCAGGCGAGGTCGGCGACGGTGGCGCGGGTGCCGGGCAGCACCACCAGGTCGGCGTCGGCCAGTTCCTCCGGCCTGGTCGCCCAGCGGACCAGCACGCCCGGCTCCTGCGCGAGCGCGTCCACGTCGGTGAAGTTGGACAGCCGCGGGAAGCGCACCACCGCCACCCGCAGCACGTCCGCGCCGAGCGGCCCGGGCCCGTCCGCCCGGTCCACCACCGTGGAGAGGTCCAGCGAGTCCTCGGCGTCCAGCCAGAGCCCGGGCAGCATCGGCAGCGTGCCCAGCACCGGACGGCCGGTCAGCTCGTGCAGCATCTCCAGCCCGGGCGCCAGCAGCCGCGCGTCGCCGCGGAACTTGTTGACGAACCAGCCCGCCACGTGCCGCTGGTCCTCCGCCGACAGCAGTGCCAGCGTCCCGTACATCGCCGCGAAGACCCCGCCGCGGTCGATGTCCCCGACCACCACCACCGGCAGGCCGGCGGCCGTGGCCAGGCCCATGTTGGCGATGTCGCGGTCGCGCAGGTTGATCTCGGCGGGCGAGCCCGCGCCCTCGCAGACCACCACGTCGTAGCGGCCGCGCAGGTCGGCGAGGCACTCCAGGGCGCGCTCCAGCAGGAGGGGCTTGCGCTCGCGGTAGTCCAGCGCGCCCACCTCGGCCACCGGCCTGCCGAGCAGCACCACCTGGCTGCGGCCGTCCGCGCCGGGCTTGAGCAGCACCGGGTTCATCGCCGCCTCCGGCTCCACCCGGGCGGCCTGCGCCTGCATCGCCTGGGCGCGGCCGATCTCGGCGCCGTCGGCGGTGACGAAGGAGTTGAGCGACATGTTCTGTGCCTTGAACGGCGCGACCCGCACGCCCTGGCGGGCGAGCCAACGGCAGATCCCGGCCGTCACCACGGTCTTGCCCGCGTCCGAGGTCGTCCCCGCGACCAGCAGCGCGTTCGTCATGCCCGTCCCCTCTTCCTCAGCGGCATCCTCAGCAGGACGTGCCCCGCGACCGTCGTACCCAGCGCGAGTGCGCCCACCCGCCGGGAGAGCGCGCAGGCCCGCTCGATGTCGTCCACCGTCACCGGCCGCAGCTCCTCGCCCAGTACGGGCCGGTGCTCCACCCGCTCGCCGTAGCGCAGCGTTCCGCCCAGCCGCACGCCCACCGCACCGGCGAACGCGGCCTCGGCCTGGCCCGCGTTCGGGCTCGGGTGGGCGGAGCCGTCGCGCCGCCAGACCCGCCAGGCCGTTCGGGGCTCGGGTGCGGCGGCCACCGTCAGCAGCGCCGTCAGCCGGGCGCCCGGCCAGCCCGCCACGTCGTCCAGCCGGGCCGAGGCCCAGCCGAACCGGGCGTAGCGGGGCGAGCGGTGGCCCACCATGGCGTCCAGGGTGTTCACGGCGCGGAAGGCCAGCAGGCCGGGGGTGCCGGCCAGGGCGCCCCAGGCCAGCGCGTTCACCACGGCGTCGGCGGTGTTCTCGGCCACCGACTCGACGACGGCCCGGGCGATCTGCTGCCCGTCCAGCGCGCTCGGGTCCCGTCCGCACAGGTGCGGCAGCCGCTCCCGGGCGGCCGTGAGGTCGCCGTCGGCCAGCGAGCGGCCGATGGTGCGCGCCTCCCGGGTCAGCGAGGTGCCGCCGAGCACCGTCCAGGCCGCGGCCGCCGCCAGCGCCGCCCGGCCCAGCGGGCGCCGGCCCACCGTGCGGTCCAGGGCGAGCGCGCCCGCCGCGACCGCGCCCACGCACAGCGCCGTGTACCCGGCCCCGGCGCCGCGTCCGTCGCGCCACAGCCGCCGCTCCAGCCGGGTCGCCGCGCTGCCGAAGAGGGCCACCGGGTGGCCCCGACGGGGGTCGCCGAAGCGGGCGTCGGCGGCGTAGCCCGCGACGGCGCCGAGCGCGAACGCGGCGGCGCGGGTCAGCGGACGCGGAGCGGGGGAGGGGGTGCGCGCGGTCATCGGCCGCACGGCGCGTGGCGGCGGGGAGGGCGGCACGGCGGAAGGCAGCTCGGAGTCCGGCGTGGCGGGGCAGCCTGCATCGCGTGCGTGTCCTCACTCAGGGTCCGCGCCCTGGATCGACGTGACGGCGGCGAGAGTCTCCTGGCTTCCGGGTCGAACGCACCCACGGAGCCTTCCAGCGGCCGTGGACGGCCCGCCGTGGCGATGTTCCGAGCGTGCTCCCCGGTGACAGTGGCGGGACCGCGCCGGACTTCCACCGGCTTCCTCTCCATGCCTCCGTTTGGCCCCAGGATCCCATCACGGGCCCGAACCGGGAGTCAACCGAGGTCACGGAGGGGTTGGTCACACGGCGGGCCGCACGGCGGGCCGCACGGCGGGTCACGCGGCGGGCCGCCCGGAAGGCCGCACGCCGGGCGTGCGCCGGCCGCTCCTGGCGCCTCCTCAGCACCGCCCGGCCGCCGCCCGGGTGACCCGGACGGCCCAGCCCGGTGGCCCGGGCGGCGGCGCACCGGTGAACTTGTGCACGAACACCGTCCGGTCCGTGAGCAACAGAGCGGGGAGCGAAATGCGTTGGGGAACCGCCGCCGTCGTGGCGGCCGCCGCGGTCGGGGCCGCCGTGCTGGTGATCGGCCGTCGGGCCTCCGAGCGGATGGTCCGTCCGGTGACCGCCGTCCAGGAGTCTGGGCCGGTCGTGGTCCGCGGCCTCGCCCCCGGCCGGGTCACCTTCACCCGCAGCCCGGCGAGCCTGCGTCCCGGCCGCTGGGCGGTCGAGTGGGCGGACGGCGGGCACGCGGTCGTGGAGGAGGTCCTGCACGGCGACGAGCGCGGCGTCACCCGCCGGCTGGTCCGCGCCGACCGGGGCACCCTCGCCGCCGGCACCGAGGTGCGCTTCACCCCCAGGGTCCTGCTCGGCGACCCGATGGAGGCGCTCGGCCTCGCCTTCGCCGACACCACCGCGGACGGTGAGCTCGGCGCCCTGCCCGCCTGGCGGCTCGACGGCAATCGCGGCACCTGGGTGGTCCTGGTGCACGGTCCGGGGGCCGACCGCCAGCAGGCCCTCCCGGTGCTCCCCGTCCTCGGCCGGCTCGGCCTGCCGGCCCTCGCCGTCACCTACCGCGGCGACCGGGGCGCCCCCGCCTCCCCGGACGGGCTCAGCCACTTCGGCGAGACCGAGTGGCGCGACGTCGAGTCGGCCGTGCGGCTGGCGCTCGACAGCGGGGCGGGCAAGGTGATCCTCTACGGCTGGTCCGTCGGCGCGACGACGGTCCTCCAGACCGTGGCCCGTTCCGCGTGGGCGCACGCCGTCGGCGGCCTGGTCCTCGACTCGCCGGTGCTCGACCTCCCGACCTCGGCCCGCCGGGACGCCGCCCGGGCCGGCTTCCGGGGCACGGCCGCCGAACTGGGCGCCCTCGCCGCCGAGGGCCGCACCGGTGTCGACCTCGCCGACTTCGGCCGGATCGCCGACGGCACGGACCTGCGGGTGCCGACCCTCCTCCTGCACAGCCCCGACGACCCGATCGCGCCCTTCGGCACCGCCGAGAAGCTGGCCGCCGCCCGCCGCGACGTGGTGAGCCTCCGGCCCTTCCCCGGTGCCGACCACGCCGCCCTCTGGAACTCGTCGCCCGACCACTACACCGAGCTCCTCCGCCGCTGGCTCACGCCCCTGCTCTGAGCACCCGGCCGTCCCGCGCCCCGCCCCGGGCGTCCCGCGCCCCGCCCCGGGCGTCCCGCGCCCCGCCCCGGGCGTCCCGCGCCCCGCCCCGGCTGTCCCGCGCCCCGCCCCGGACGTCCGGCCCCCGCTCCGCGCCCCGGGTGCCCCGTGCGGGGCGCCCGTTTCCCGCGGGTCTCGTTCCGGACGCCTCGCCCCCCTCCTCGCGCGCCGATTTCGGCCGGGCTTCGCCGGTCTTTTCCGGGCGGGCCTCCCCCCGCCCGTAAATGAACGTTTCTCCATTTCGCCGGAGATGCACGAGAAGTCGGCCGGTCCGACTTCTCGTGCGGCGTGATCCCGCCATCCGGTTCGCCATCCGTCCGGAATCGGGCTGGACAGTCCCGCCCGGCGTCCGTGGGCCGGAACGCCCCCGCGAAAACCCGCCCCGTTGTCAGGGGCGAAAATTGGACCGGCCCCTCACCCCCCACCTGCACGCACAGTGACCGGCCGAGCATTCCCGGCAACCGGGGCGCATCGGGTGGCATGGGCAGGTCACACATTTTTGGCCAGGCGGTTTGCCGCTGTTGCCCGATCTTGCGGAGGTGCCGCCCCCGGTCGCCCGGTCGTACGGACAACCGGATGTGACAGAAGGCCGGTACAAGGGGAAGACTGCTCGACGTGACGTCTCGGAATCCGCGCGACCGTGATGCCCCGCTCCCGCCGACGATCGGTACCGGTGCGACGGTGACCCGTCTCCCCGGAACGGCCCAACGGCCTGCCGGTGGCAGGCCGGGCGGGGCGGGTGTCCCCCGTAACGGAGTACCCCGGCGACGAGGACCCGCTCCGGCTCCCGGGCGGGGCCGGGTTCCCGTGCCGGAGGGCTTCCCGGCACCCTCCGAGCTCGCCCCGCTGGCCCGCCGGATGCTGGTGGACGCCGTCCGGGTGGCCCGCTGGTCCGGTGAGCTGGCCGAGGTCGACAAGCGCGGCGAACTGCTCCCGGACGACGCCCGTGCGGCGGGCCGGGCGCTGGCCATGACGGTCGGCGCCGCGGCCAAGGCCTGGGGGCAGGCGCTGCTGGTGGGCCTGGTGGAGGCCCGGGACGGCGGAGCCGGCCCCGGCTGGCGCCTGCACGCCTGGGAGCACGACGACGAGGCCGTGGTGCGCGGCTGGTCGGCGCTGTTCGACGCCTGGACCCTGCTCGCCCCGGTGCCGCCCGCCGCGCTGCGCGGCGTGTTCGCCGTCCTGGCCGGTCAGGCCGTGGACCAGGCCCCGCAGCTGCTCTCCTTCCTGCACCTGGTGGACGGCCCGGTCGCCGAGAGCGAGCTGCTGGAGCTGCTGCGCCGCGGCCTGGACGAGCGCCGGGTCGGCGCCGGCCTCGGCGGGCCGGGCCTGTCGCCGGTGCCGCACGCGGCCTCGGCGGTCTCCGCCGTCCGCGGCACCTGCCGCGCGCCGCAGATCGACACCCCGCCCGCGCCCTCGGACGTGGCGGCCGTCCTGGACTGGATGCTGGACGGCCTGGCGGCCGTCGGCGCGCTGGTGCGCAGGAACGATGCCGCGGAGCTGTCGCCGCTCGGCCACTGGGCGGTGCGGGCGAAGCTGGAGGAGATCTGCACGGTCGCGCAGACCGCGGCCGGGCACATCGAGCAGAGCGCCTTCGAGCTGCTGAACGCCTGCGCGGACTACTCGCCGGGCCCGGCCCGCGCCGAGTTCCGCGCCTGGGTCGCGGCCCGTCCGGCGGACCGGGCGGTGGGTGAGCTGCTGGAGGCCGCCCAGGGCGACGACGCACTGGTGCGCGGGCTGGCCTTCGAGGCGCTGCGGGTGGCCGGCGGGCCGGCCGAGCAGGCGGTGCGCGCGTCGGTGGACGAGCCGGTGCTGCGCCCCTACGCGCTGCTGTGGCTGGCGGAGCGCGCGGACGAGGGCGTCGCCCCGGCCGACGTGCTGGGTGCCGAGGACGCGGCCTGGCTCTGGGTGGACACCGCGGCCGCGGTGCTCGACCACGGCGAGACCGAGCTGCTGGTCGGTCACGTCGAGGGCGCCTCGGCGGGGGACCCGGTCCGGCTGTTCGCCCGGGCCCGGCAGTCCGGCCACCCGCGGGCGGCCTCGGTGCTGACGGCCGTCTCGGGGGTGCACCCGGATCCGGGCGTGGCCCGGGCGGCCCGCCGCTCGGCGTTCAGCGTGCACACCGGCGGCGCCTGACCCGCCCGGGCCGTACGGGGCACGGCACGGGGCAGCGACGACATCCTGCACCTGATCACCGACCGCGACCCGGCCCCGCTCAGCCACCCCCGCGCACCGGCGGACCGC
>NZ_JBSFWR010000093.1:0-33165 GCF_053594915.1 Kitasatospora sp. NPDC002543
GGGCTGTCGGCGCTCACCGGCGGCCCGCCGCGGGGGTGGGCGTGCCGCCGGTGGCCGCCGCCGGTGGGAGCGCGCGCCGGTACAGCCGCCGGAACCGGGGGCTGAGCAGCCACTGGCCGGCCCCGACCGCCGCGCCCGCCGTCACCGCGGCGCCCGCCGCGAAGTGCAGGGCGGTGTACCCGGCGGCCGTCGCGACCCCGCGCTCGCGGACCAGGAAGGCGTGGAAGCCGCGGTCGGCGAGCACGGCGCCGGCCGCCAGCGCGGCGGTGGCCGGCAGCGCCCGGCGGTCCACCAGGGCGAGCGGGAGGGAGGCGACGGCGCCGGCCGCGGCGAGCGCGGCGACGGCCCGGGAGCGGGTCTCGAACCCGCGCATGAAGCCCCGGTGGTCCACGTAGAGCGGTACCCGGAGCCTCGCCCGCCGGAACAACTTGCGGACCAGGCCGGACAGTTGCTCCTCGTCGTTGTGCCGGCCCTCGATCGCGGAGCTGAGCTCGATCCGGTGGGTGGCCGACAGCCGTACACCGAAGTCGATCTCCTCGGTCTGGCGCAGTGCCGGGTTCAGCCCGCCGGAGTCCAGGAACAGCGAGCGGCGGATGGCCGCCAGGGCGGAGAACCACGGGGTGACGGTGCCCTCGGAGCTGGCCCGCCAGTAGTACGACTGGAGGATCCGGTAGTCCCCGACCAGGGTGGTCGGCAGCAGCGGCTCCTTGGCGGTGATGCCGCACACCGAGCCGATCCCCGGGTCGGCGGTCAGCCGCTCCACGGCGGCGGCGACCGAGGTCGGGGACAGTCCGACGTCGGCGTCCAGGAAGAAGACGATCTCGCCGAGGGCCTCCCGGGCGCCGCGGTTGCGGGTCTCGGCGGGCCCGGAGTTGCGTTCCTGGCGGACCAGTCGGCACGGGTACTTCTCGGCGATCCGGGCCGATTCGTCGGTGCTGGCGTCGTCGACCACGACGATCTCGAGGTTCGGGTAGGTCTGGGCGGTCACCGCCTCCAGGCAGGCGGGCAGCGTGCGGGCGTCGTTGTAGAGCGGGATGACCACCGACACCAGGGGAAGGGTCATGACAGTCCTGTTCAGGCTGCGGGGATCTCGGGCAGGTCCGGGTCATCGTCGGACGGGGGCACCCTCGCCTCGCTGATGATCTTCCGGTCGTCACTGGTCAGGCAGCGGCCGGTGGCCAGGTCGAACTCCCAGTCGTGCAGGCGGCAGGTGAGGACGCCGTCCCGGTGGGAGCCGAACCGGACCAGGTCCGCCTTGAGATGGGGGCAGAGCCGCTGGACGACGTAGTCGCCGGCCCTGGCCCGCTCCTCGGTCTGGCTCAACTCCGCGTAGTAGCCCTCGACATAGGACATCCGCTCGGTCGAGAGAGAAGCGAAGAAGGTGGTCACGAACTCGTTGAAGGGCCCCTTGCGGGCGGCCTTGAAGCGGCAGGACAGGAACAGCTCGTTCGCCCAGTCGGGGCAGCGCTCGGCGACCAATCGCTCCACCAGCGGCCGGGGCAGCTCGAAGCGGTAGCGGCAGTCCTCGCCCGCCCACGGGGCCACCCGCCGGTCCAGGAAGTCGAACAGGATCTGCTCGCGGGGCGCGTCCGCGTCCGCCGGGACGGTGTCCACCACCTCGACCAGGACCCGGCCGTTGACGCCCTCGCAGGTGTGGTCGGCGTACCGCAGCAGCGGCTCCACCCACTCCTTGAGGCTCGCCAGCAGATCGGTGCGCTCCGTCGGCCAGCCGGCCTTCTCGGCGCGGATCCGGTCGGCCCGGCGGGCCTGGTACTCGCGCAGGTAGCCGGTGCGGTCGTCGCGGATCCGGGCGACCGTCCGCTCGTCGACCTGCTCCAGCCGGCAGCTCCGGTTCGGGCCCAGCTCGGCCACGGTGCCCGGCAGGAACAGGTGGGAGTTGGCCACCCCGTGCTCCCGCAGGAAGTCGAGGAAGACCCACTGGTCGGGGAAGATGTTGGCGTCGTCCCCGTCCAGGTCGTTGAGGTGGAAGAGCTCCTCGTCCAGGAAGCAGGGCGGCCCGGCGAACGGGAAGACGTGCTCGGCGCCGTACTGCTCGACGTAGTTGAGCGCGCGGGCCATGCCGTTGCGGCGCTTGCGGCGGCCGACGGTCTGCTTCATCCGGGCGGGGAAGTCGTACACCATCGGGTACCAGATCGCCCCGGAGTACTGGAGGAAGTGCCCGGCGAGCGGCCCGAAGGACCTGATCCGGGGCTCGTCGACCGGCCGGGCGTCGTTCTGGTTGAGGATCCTGGTGCCGTTGTCGTCGATGAGGATCGCGGAGTCGCCGATCGGGCCGTCGGTCGGCGAGGTGAGCGCGTTGACCATCACCTGGACGCCGCCGTCGAGCCGGGTCGGTTCGAGGTCCCGGGTCTGGACGAAGTGGCGGAAGCCGAGGTCCTCCAGGGAGGTCCGCAGGTCGCGGACCGGGTAGTCCGGCAGCAGCACCACGGTGTCCTTGGACATCCGGGTCCGCAGCCACTCGGCGTCGAAGTGGTCGTGGTGGAGGTGGGAGACGTACAGGTACTCCGCGGTGTGCAGCTGGGCCGTGTCCATCGCCTCGTTGTCGGGGAAGGGGAACCACGAGGCGAAGAAGGCCGGATTGAACCAGGGGTCGCACAGGATGCGTCCGGCACTGGTCTCCACGAGCAGGCCGGCATGGCCGACCGATGTGATGCGCATGAGTCTCCGATGACGGTCGAGCGACTTCGGGAGGGGGTGACCGGGGCGGCGTGCGGCGGGCAACAGCCGTCGGGGGAGCCGCCGTCGGGGTGCGGTCGCGGTGCCGTGCGGGTGGGGAGCGGGGTCGTCAGCGGGCGTCGGGCCGGGGACCGCCGGGCCGGTCGAGCACCTTGAAGTCCGCGACGGCGAACCGGGCGAGGGCCGTCGGGCCGATGACGGCCCGGTTCGCGATCGCGATGGCGCGGCCGACGGCGTCGATCTGGTCGCAGTCGGCGAGGTAGAAGGTCAACCGGACGCCCCGGGGGGTGATGTGGACGTGGAGGTGCTCGACGCCGTCGCGGGCGGACGTCACACTGTCCAGGGCCGAGAGCACGGCCCCGACGGGCGGCCCGGCGCCCGCCGGACCGCCCGTCGGGGCCGTCAGCAGGACGCCGACGAGGTGCACCGGAGGCCCCGGGGGTGTTGGGGGGAACCGGCCGGTCAGCCCCAGGAGAAGCCGTCGCCCGAGGCGGCCGAGACCGCCTCCGGGGCCGGGCGGCGGGAGAGCGGGGCGGCGGGTGCCGCGTCGGAACCGGCCGTCGCCCGGTGTGCGGGACCGCGGGAGAGCGCGGAGGTGAGCATGGGGAAGTCCTCCGAATCCAGGGGGGTTTCGGGCCGCGATCGTTCGCTCGCGGCCTCGGCGGTCCCAAGATTCGCACGGGCCCCCCGGGCGCTCACACGATTTCGGGGTGACACCAAGCGCGTGGCAGCTTCGGGCCAGGGTCGGAGCGCCGAGCCGACCCCGGATGAGCTGCGGGGCAGCCGTGTTGGCAGGTTTCGGTCAGGCGGAAGCTGTCAGAACGGCCGCCGTCCCGCGTTCCGCGATGCGGACAGGGCGGCTTGGAGCGGGCGGCGCGGACGCTGTGGGCGGCGCGGGCGGCGTGTACGAGCAGGGCGCGGGTGGGGCGCGGGTGGGGCCGGGGCCGCGGGCTGGGGTAGCGTTCCTCTGTCCACCAACCACTCGGCCCGGTAGGGCCCTTGACCGGAAGTCCCGATGATCGAAGCAAGCTACTCGGCCGCGCCCGCGCTGCTGCCCGTGTTCCTCGTCCTCGGGGCGGTGTTCACCGCCGCGACCGCCTGGTGGGCCCGTCGCAGGGGAGTGGCGGTGCCGTCGGCGGTGCTCTGGGGACTGAGCCTGGCGGGCGAGGTGGCGGTGACGCTCACGCCGACGAGCAGCGCGGACACCGGGCAGGCGCTCTGCAGGGTCGGGTCGGTGGTGTGGACGGAGGTGACGGGCCCGCAGGGGCTGATGAACGTCGCGCTCTACGTGCCGCTGGCGTACTTCGGCGTGCTGCTCTTCCGGCGGCCCGCCACCGTGCTCGCCGGCTCCGTGCTGCTCTCCGCCACCACCGAGGTCGTGCAGACCCTGCTCGGGACCGGACGGGCCTGCGACGGGACCGACTTCGTCGACAACGCGGCCGGCGCGCTGCTGGGCACCGTCCTCGCCGTCGGCTGGCTGCTGGTGCGGCGGAGCGGCCTCCCCCGGGTGCGCCGGGACCTCGTCCACGGGCTGGTGCTGGCCACCGTCGGGCTGGCGGGGGTCGGGCTGGTGGTCCACTTCGGCGTCCGGACGTACCGGGACGCGTCGGTCTTCGCCGCGCCGCCGTCCGACGACCTGGTGACGGCGCGGCGGGTGGCGGAGGGGCTGTTCGGCCCGGGCACCCTGGTGGACACCACCACGACCGACGCCGACCCCGGGCCGGCCCCGCGGGTCATGGAGGTCACCACCGACCGCGGCAGCTTCCGGATCGAGCAGCCCGGCGGACGGCTGCTCGCCGCCACCGCGGCGGCTTCCGCCGGGGCCGACGTGCCCGGCCTTCCGCCGGAGCGGCTCGTCGCCGCCGGAACGGCCTTCGCCGGCACCTGGTTCGCCGACCGGACCGCGGGCCTGACCCCGACCGTCACCCCCGCCGGCCCGGACGGCCGCTCCCGGACGCTCGGCTACCGCCGCGACGACGCGGCCGCGGGCCGGCCGCCGGTCCACGTCGAGCTGACCGTGGCACCCGACGGCCGGATCGTGACGGCCACGTCGTCATAGGGGTCGTCCTCGAACTCCCTTCGCTCCGTGGGGGATCAGGCCGGGCGGGGGAGGTAGGCCAGGCCGTGGGCGCCCGGCTCGGCGAGCTTGGGCACGCTGAGGCGGGAGACGGGGGCGAGGGTGTCCAGGTCGACGATGTCGACGGTGGAGGAGACGACGCAGGAGACGTAGCCGAGGCGGCCGTCCGGGGAGGAGGTGATGGTGAGCGGGAAGAGGCCCACCTCGACCTCGCCGATCCGGCGGTGGTCCTCGGCGTCGAACACCGTGAGCCGGCCCGGGAGTTGGCGCCCCAGGGCGGAGTCCGGGTCGGGCGTCGTCCGGACCTCGCCGACCAGCAGCCGGCCTGTCGGGGTGAGGTGCACCGGCAGCGCCGGGGAATCCGTCGGCAGGACGGCCGTGACGGTCCCGGTCGGTACGTCGATGACGCGGATGCCCGGCGTCGCGCCGAGCGACGGGGAGAAGTACGGGCCTGCGGCGTAGACCCGGCTGCCGTCGGGGGAGACGGCCAGGCCCTCGCTGCCGGGAACCTCGACCTTGGCGGTCAGCACCCCCCGGTCGAGGTCCACGACCGAGACGAAGGGCGCCTCCTTGTTGGTGGCGAAGCCGGTCCGGCCGTCCGGGGAGAGCGCGAACCAGTGCGGGCCGGGGGCGTCGGTGTCGATCCGGCCGAGCGGGCGGCGGGTCTCGGCGTCGATGACGACCACGCCGCCGGGGCGGTCCGCGCCGCCCTCCACGCTGACGTACAGCCGGCCGCGGGCGGCGTCCAACGCCAGTCCGTGCGGCCCGTGTTCGGGGGAGAGGTCGATCACGTCGACGATCCGGCGGGTGTCGGCGTCGATGACGGTCACCTCGGTGCGGCGGCCGCTGTTGGCGTGGTAGTAGCCCGAGTGGTACGCGCTGGTGCACCAGAGCAGCCGCCGGGCCGGGTCGAAGCAGAGCTCGTGCGGCTCGGCGAGGACCTCGACCGTGTCCAGCAGCCGGTCGTCGGCGGCGTCGTAGAAGCACACGGTCGGGCCGCTCTGGCTGACGACGGCCAGGACGTCGCCGGCGCGGGCGGTGCGGTCGGTGCTGGCGGGCTGTGACATGGGGACTCCTCGGGGAGGGGCTTCGCGTTGGTTTCCACCTTCGTGGGCGACGGCCCGGGGAACCATGCAAAGATCGGCATCGGATAGTTGCCGGGAACGCAAAGGCCCAGCTCGGGAGCGCGGAAATGATGGACCTCAACCTGTTGCGGGCCCTGGACGCCCTGCTCCAGGAGAACAGCGTGACCCGCGCGGCCGAACGCCTCGGCACCTCGCCGGCGGCGGTCAGCCGGATGCTGGCCCGGCTGCGCCGCGCCGTCGAGGACCCGTTGCTGGTGCGGGCCGGCCAGGGCCTCGTCCCGACCCCGCGGGCGCTCGAACTGCGCGAGGAGGTCGGGGCGTTGCTGCGCGGCTGCGACAGCGTGCTGCGCCCCGGCGCCGGGTTCGACCCGGTGCACCTCGACCGGACGTTCACGGTGCAGGCCGGTGAACTGGTGCTGGTGCGGACGGCCGGGGTCCTCGTCGAGCGGGTCCGGGCCCGGGCCCCCCGGGTGGACGTGGTCTTCCTGCCGGAGGCGCTGGAGGACGGGCCGGCGCTGCGGCAGGGGCTGGTGGACGTCGAGCTGGGCGTGCTCGGGCACGTGGACCCGGAGGTCCGCACCCGGCCGCTGCTCGCCGTCCCGCTGGTCGGCCTCGCCCGCGCCGGCCATCCGCTCCTCGACGGCCGCCGGATCACCGCCCGGCGCTTCGCGGCCGCCGACCACATCGGCGTCTCCCGGCGCGGCAAGCGGCTCGGTCCGATCGACGCGGCGCTGGACGGGCTCGGGCTGCGGCGCCGGGTGGCGGTCGTGGTGCCCAGCCACACCGGGGCGATGCTGCTGGCCCGGGACAGCGACCTGATCACGCTCGTCCCCGCGGACTGGCTGCCGGACACCGTCGCCGCCCTGGGCCTGCGGACCTTCCCGATCCCGCTCGAACTCGCCCCGCTGGAACTGGGGATGGCCTGGCACCCGCGCAACTCGGCCGACCCGGCGCACCGTTGGTTCCGGGAGCACGTGGCGGCCGCTCTGCTGGGTGCGGGCGTGGGCGACGCTTCCTGACACGGCCGAGCGGGCCCGAGCGGGCCCGAGGCGTCCTGGCGAGGCCCGGGCCGCCGCCGGGGCGCGGCGGGACGCGGAAGAGGGCGGGCGGGGTGCCCGGCGGCGATCCCCGGCGTAGGATCGGGATACCCTGCGGGGGTACGGACGGACGAGCGGGGCTGGGAGGCGGAGCATGGCGCGATCGCGGCCGTTCGACCCGCCCGCGCCCCGGGCACCGCGCCTGCTGCTGCTCGCCGCGTTGCTGCTCGGCATCGTGACCATGCACACGCTCGGCCACCCGGGCGGAGGCCACGGCGGCCACGGCGGGCACGGCGGGCACACGGCGCCGGATACGCACGCCTCCGCGGCGCTCGACCCCATGGCGTACGACTCCCCGACCCACGACTCCGCGGGGCACCCGGCGGTCGGCGACCACCACGGCCGAGCCGCCGCCCCCACCGAGGCCGTCCCCGCCCTCGACCCCGCCACCCCCGGCGGCATGGACCCGATGGCGGTCTGCCTCGCCGTCCTGGCCGGCTGGACCGTGCTGCTGCTCCTGGCCGGCCCGCTGCTGCGCCGCAGCGGCGACGCCGCCGCCGAGGTGCGGGCCCGGGTGCTGCGGGCCGTTCGCGCCCTGCCCCCGCCCGGCGGCGGGCGGATACTCCTCACCCGGCTCTCGGTGCTGCGTCAGTAGGCGCGCGCCCGCCGCCCCGCGCCCGCTCGCACTTTCGAGCGCCCGCGCGCGGACCGGCCGACGCGACGTCCTACACACCCACACACCGCACGAGGTGCACTCCGCCATGCGCACACCCACCCGCCGTACCGTCCTCGGCGCCGCGCTCGCCGCCGCCGGGACCGGCCTGCTCACCGCCTGCTCCTCCGGCTCCATGAAGGGCATGGACCACGCGTCCATGGGCCACGGCCCCACGAGTGGAACGTCCGGCCCGGCCGCCGCCCCGGCCGGCTACCTCGCCCCGAACGGCCCCGAGGTCGCCGCCGCCGAGGCCGCGCGCAACCCCGGCCCGGAGCGCAGGGTCGCGCTCACCGCCACCGAGACCACACTCGACCTCGGCGGCCGCACCGTCCGCAGCTGGGCGTACGGCGACCGCCTGCCCGGCCGGGAGGTGCGTGCCACCCTCGGCGACACGCTCGCCGTCACCCTCGCCAACCACCTCCCGCAGTCCACCTCGCTGCACTGGCACGGCCTCGCCCTGCGCAACGACATGGACGGCGTACCGGGCCTGACCCAGGCCGAGGTCAGGCCCGGCGCCTCCTTCGAGTACCGCTTCGCGCTCACCCACCCGGGCACCTACTGGTTCCACCCGCACTCCGGCGTCCAGCAGGACCGCGGTCTGTACGCCCCGCTGATCGTCGAGGACCCCAAGGAGCCGCTGGCCTACGACAGGGAGTGGGTCGTCGTCCTGGACGACTGGCTGGACGGTGTCGACGGCAGCACCCCGGACGCCGTCCTCGCCGAACTCGCCCGGGGCATGGGCGGGATGGACCACGGGGCCGGCTCCGGGCACGACATGCCGGGGATGCCAGGGATGCCGGGCATGCCCGGCCACGACGCGGCGGGGACGCCCGCGGCGGGGAGCGCTCAGGGCGGCACCGGCCCCAGCCGGATGCTGATGGGCGCCCGGAGCCCGCTGCTGGGCGGCGACGCCGGTGACGTCGGGTACCCGTTCCACCTGGTCAACGGCCGGCTCGCGGTCGCTCCCGAGATCTTCACCGCCAAGCCCGGCGACCGGATCCGGATCCGGCTGGTCAACGCGGGCGGCGACACCGCCTACCGGGTGGCCCTCGGCGGCCACGAGCTGACCGTCACCCACACCGACGGCTTCCCGGTCGAACCCGCCACCACCCAGGCGCTGCTGCTCGGCATGGGCGAGCGCTACGACGTGCTGGTCACCGCCGGGGACGGCGTCTTCCCGCTGACCGCGCTGGCCGAGGGCAAGAACGCCACCGCCCTGGCCGTGCTGCGCACCGGCGCGGGCGCCGCGCCCGAAGCGGCCGTCCGCCCCGCCGAGTTGGACGGCCGGCTGGTCACCGCCGGGCAGCTCAGGGCGGCCCCGGCGGTCCGGCTGCCCGCGAAGGCGCCGGACCGCACGGTGGCGCTGGAGCTCACCGGCGGGATGGCGAAGGCCGACTGGGCGTTCGACGGCCGCAGGTACGACCCGGCGCGGCGCTACCCGGTGGCGGCGGGCGAGCGGGTGCGGCTGGAGTTCCGCAACAGCACCGCCATGTGGCACCCCGTCCACCTGCACGGCCACAGTTTCGCGCTGCCCGGCGACGGCCCGCGAAAGGACACCGCGATCGTGCTGCCGGGTGCGACGCTGGCCGTCGAGTTCGACGCCGACAACCCGGGCCTGTGGATGGTGCACTGCCACAACGTCTACCACGCGGAGACGGGCATGATGACCGTCCTCGGCTACCGGGCCTGACCCCGGGGCTCCCCCCCCGCGGGAAAAGACCCAGGGCGCGTCCCGGGAGGGGCCCCGGACCGGCACATCGGTCCGGGGCCCCTCCGTTCCCGGCACCCGGTCCGCCGCACCGTGCCACCCGCGCCGACCTGCGGGGCCATGACGTTTTCTTAACGCGGCCCGGTAGCGGATTCTTAACGCCCGTCGCATAGCGTGTCGCTCTGCCGTCGCCCGACGGCGTTTTTACGGGGTCTTTAAACAAGAGGTGCAAGGTGGTTTCGTCGGGTTCGACGGAGACGGCGGAGTCGGACGCGCCGTCGGCGCGAATACGCCTCCGCAGCTGGCTGCTGGAGGACGTGAGCGCGGAGAAGCCCGCCGCGCAGGGCGCCCCCGAGGAGTCGGCCGAGGGCGCGGCGGCGGGGGACTCCGCCGCGCCGGTCGCGCACGGCGGGCCCGTCGGCCAGCGCTGGTGGCGCGTGATGTGCCTGACCGGCCTGGACTACTTCTCGACGCTCGGCTACCAGCCGGGCATCGCGGCGCTCGCCGCGGGCGTGCTGTCGCCGATCGCCACCATCGTGCTGGTGGTGGTCACCCTGCTGGGCGCCCTGCCGGTCTACCGGCGGGTGGCCAAGGAGAGCCCGCGCGGTGAGGGCTCGATCGCGATGCTGGAGCGGCTGCTGTCGTTCTGGAAGGGCAAGCTGTTCGTCCTCGCGCTGCTCGGCTTCGCGGCCACGGACTTCCTGATCACCATCACGCTGTCCGCCGCCGACGCGAGCGCGCACCTGGTGGAGAACCCGCACCTGACCGGCTTCCTCGGCGGCAAGCAGGTGCTGATCACGCTGGTCCTGGTGGCCATGCTCGGCGCGGTCTTCCTCAAGGGCTTCAGCGAGGCGATCGGCCTGGCGGTGTTCCTGGTCGGGGCGTACCTGGCGCTGAACGTGGTCGTGGTGGCGGTCGGCCTCTGGAAGATCATCGAGGCCCCGCACGTGGTCACCGACTGGACGACCGCGCTGACGGCCCAGCACGGCAACCCGATCGTCATGGTCGGCGTGGCCCTGGTGACCTTCCCGAAGCTGGCGCTCGGCCTGTCCGGCTTCGAGACCGGCGTCGCCGTGATGCCGCACATCAAGGGCGACCCGACCGACACCGAGGCCGATCCGGCCGGCCGGATCCGCGGCACCCGCAAACTGCTGACCACCGCCGCCGTGATCATGAGCGCCTTCCTGATCACCACCAGCTTCATCACCACGCTGCTCATCCCGGCCGACCAGTTCAAGGCCGGCGGCGAGGCCAACGGCCGCGCCCTGGCGTACCTGGCGCACGAGTACCTGGGCGGCGCCTTCGGCAGCGTCTACGACCTCTCCACCATCGCGATCCTCTGGTTCGCCGGCGCCTCCGCCATGGCGGGCATGCTCAACCTGCTGCCCCGTTACCTGCCGCGCTACGGCATGGCCCCGCACTGGGCCCGCGCGGTGCGGCCGATGGTGATCGTGCTGACCCTGATCGGCTTCCTGGTCACCTGGATCTTCGACGCCAACGTGGACGCCCAGGGCGGCGCCTACGCCACCGGTGTGCTGGTGCTGATCAGCTCCGCCGCCATCGCGGTGACCATCGCCGCGCACAAGAAGCGCGAGCGCGGCTGGACCGTCGCCTTCGCGATCATCGCGGCGATCTTCCTCTACACCACGGTGCTGAACGTGCTGGAGCGGCCGGACGGCCTGAAGATCGGCGCCTGTTTCATCGCCGGCATCATCCTGGTCTCGCTGCTCTCCCGGCTGCGCCGCGCCTTCGAGCTGCGCGTCACCAATGTGGCCATGGACGATGTGGCGGAACGTTTCATCAGGGACTACGCCCACCGTCCGCTGCGGCTGATCGCCAACGAGCCCAGCCACCGCGACCTCGCCGAGTACCGCGACAAGATCCGCCAGATCCGCGCCGACAACGACATCCCCGGCGAGGACGACCTGGTCTTCGTCGAGGTGACCGTCCGCGACGCCTCCGACTTCGAGGCCGAGCTGACCGTGCGCGGCGAGGTGCTGCACGGCCGCTACCGGGTGCTCACCCTGGAGAGCTCCAGCATCCCGAACGCGCTGGCCGCGCTGGCGCTGAACATCCGGGACCGCACCGGACAGCAGCCGCACCTCTACTTCGAGTGGACCGAGGGCAGCCCCTTCGCCCAGTTCCTGCGGTTCTTCCTGTTCGGACAGGGCGAGGTCGCGCCGGTCACCCGTGAGGTGCTGCGCGAGGCCGAGCCGGACCGCTCGCGCCGCCCGCGCGTCCACGTCGGCTGACGTCCGCCCGCGCCGGCAGTCCCGGCCGCCCCGTCCTGGCCGCCCCGTCCGGTCCGCCGCTCCGGTCCGCCGCTCAGGCCCGTCCGCTCCCCGTGAGCGGGCGGGCCGTCCGCCTCCCCGGCCGGAACGACGGACCGCCGCCCGCGCCGGGAAGGGCGCGGACGGCGGTCGGGACGGGGCGGGGGAGGGATCAGGAGGGGAGTTCGAGGACCATGCCGGGCTCGATGAGGTCCGGGTCCTCGCCGATGGTGGCGAGGTTGAGCTCGTAGAGCGCGGGCCAACCGCCGGGAACGCGCAGGCGCTCGGCGATCCCGCCGAGGGTGTCGTTCCGGCGGACGGTCCACGTGCCGTCCTCCGAGACGGCCGGGGCCGGTTCGGCGGCCGGGGGCGCCGGGGCGGGCTCCCGGCCGTGGCCGCGGGCGGCGCGGGCGCCGCAGACGGGCCAGGGGGAGAGGCCGCGGCGGTCGGCGAGGTGCTGGGCGACGGCGATCTGCTGCTCACGGGTGGCGAGGTCGGCACGCGAGGCGTAGGCGAGGCCGCCGTTCTCCCGCCACGTGGGCTGGTCGAACTGGAGGCCGCCGTAGTAGCCGTTGCCGGTGTTGACGCGCCAGTTGCCGCTGCTCTCGCAGGCTGCCACGCGGTCCCAGTCGTACGAGCCGCCGTCAGCCCTTCCGGGGTCGGACCCGCCGTCGCGACCTGGTGGCGCGGCGTGGGCCGCGGGTGCGGCGAGGGCCACGGACAGGGCGCAGAGCGCGGTCGGGACGATGCGGCGCAGACGGGCGGTGGGAGGCATGGGCGGCTCTCAAGCTCGGGGACGAGGACCCGCGCCGTCCGCGGACGACGCACTCCCACCCATGCACGCCGGGCGGGGTGTTCCGGCGCCGACACGACCGGTGGGTCACCCGCACGGCGGTCCGGGACCACCTCGCCGGCCCGCGGCCGAACGGCCGTCACCCTCGTCCTGCGCCGCTCTCCGCCACCGATCTACAGTGGGCCCGGGACGTTCCTCGAAGAAGGGTGCGAACGATGACCATCGATCAGGGCGCCGTACGGGCCGAGGTGGGCGTGATCGGCGGCTCGGGGCTGTACGCGCTGCTGGACGACGTGACCGAGCTGCGGGTCGACACGCCGTACGGGCCGCCGAGCGACGCGCTGTTCCTCGGCGAGGTGGCCGGCCGCCGGGTCGCCTTCCTGCCGCGGCACGGGCGCGGCCACGGCCTGCCGCCGCACCGGATCAACTACCGGGCCAACCTGTGGGCGCTGCACGCGCTGGGTGTGCGGCAGGTGCTCGGACCGTGCGCGGTGGGCGGATTGCGGCCGGAGTACGGGCCGGGCACGCTGCTGGTGCCGGACCAGTTCGTGGACCGGACCTCGGGCCGGGTGCAGACCTTCTACGACGGTCAGCCGCTGCCGAATGGCTCCGTGCCCGGGGTGGTGCACGTGTCGATGGCCGACCCGTACTGCCCGGTCGGGCGGCGGGCGGCCCTGGACGCGGCCCGCGACGCGGCCTGGGAACCGGTGGACGGCGGCACCCTGGTGGTCATCGAGGGGCCGCGCTTCTCGACCCGCGCCGAGTCCCGCTGGTTCTCCGCCAACGGCTGGTCGGCGGTCGGCATGACCGGCCACCCGGAGGCCGTGCTCGCGCGTGAACTCGGCCTCTGCTACACCTCGTTGGCGCTGGTGACGGACCTCGACGCGGGGGTGGCGACGGGGGACGGAGTGACCCACGCGCAGGTGCTGGAGGTCTTCTCGGGGAACGTCGACCGGCTGCGCGCGGTGCTCTTCGAGGCGTTGGAGAGCCTGCCCGCCGAGCGGGACTGCGTCTGCTCGCACGCCCTGGACGGGGTCGCCACCGGTCTGCCGGGCGTCCTCGGCGGCTGACCGTTCCGGCCCTGCCCCCTCGGCCTCCGGTTTTCGCGCCCCGCTCTCCCGGGTTCCGGCGTGCTGGTCAACTGGCCGACTGGGCAAGGGAGTCGAAAAGGCATCCGGCGGTGCCGGACCTCTTGTCAAAGGTTAGGGAAGTTTCCTAACTTGATGTCATGTCCGAGACCGAGACCCCCCGGCACACCCGGCGCGACCTCCTCCGAGCCGGCGCGGCGGGCGGGGCGGCCCTCGCGACCGGCGGCCTCCTGCTGCCCGGTACCGCCCTGGCCGCCCCGCGTCCGACCGCCCTCGCCACCCCGGCCCTCCCCTCCGCCCAGGCCGCCCCCGCCACCCCGACCGTCCCCGTACCCCGGAGCGAGCGGACCGCCGGGTCCGCGCTGCGGCCCTTCGGCCGCCACCTCGCCTTCGGGGCCGACCCCTCCCAGCAGGTCGTCGTCTCCTGGCAGGTGCCGGACGCGGTGACCGCCCCCTTCGTCCGGATCGGGGTCCAGCCCGGCGACCTCGGCGCCCCCGTCGCCGCCGAGGTCCGCACCCTGGTCAGCAAGCTCTCCTGGCAGCACCCGGTCGAGGACCAGCCCCTGGTCAAGCCCACCACCGTCACCCAGTACTACCTGCACGCGCGGCTGGACCAGCTGATCCCGGACACCACGTACTACTACGTCGTGGGCCACCAGGGCTACGACCCGGCCGGCCAGGGCGCCCGGCTCGGCGACGTGGCGAGCTTCCGCACCGCGCCCGCCCCCGGCCGCGGCGCCGGGTTCACCTTCACGGCCTTCGGCGACCAGGGCATCGGGTACAACGCGGCCGCCACCGGAAACCTGATCGCCGGCCTCGACCCCGCCTTCCACCTCCACATGGGTGACCTCTCCTACGCCAACGCCGGCGGCAGCGGCAAGACCAGCGACGCGTACGACGCCCGGCTGTGGGACTCCTTCTTCGTGCAGAACGACCCCGTCGCCTCCCGGACCCCGTGGATGCCGGCGATCGGCAACCACGAGATGGAGCCCTGGTACGGCGCCGACGGCTACGGCGGCATGCGCGCCCGGTTCACGACGCCCGACAACGCCTGGAGCCAGTCCACCGGCATCTACTCCTGGCGGTACCAGAACGTCGGCCTGATCAGCCTCGACGGCAACGACGTCTGCTACAACACCCCGGCCAACCTCGACTACACCAAGGGCAAGCAGAAGAAGTGGCTGGAGAGCCGGCTCACCGCGCTCCGCGCCGACACCGGCATCGACTTCATCGTCGTCTACCTGCACCAGTGCACGTACTCCACCTGCCACGACAACGGGGCCGAACTCGGCGCGCAGCAGGACTGGGCCCCGCTGTTCGACAAGTACCAGGTGGACCTGGTGCTCAGTGGCCACAACCACGTCTACGAGCGGACCGACCCCATCCGGGCCGGCAAGGCCACCCGCAAGGTCGCGTCCGGCGACACCGTGAACCCGGTGAAGGACGGCACCACCTACGTCGTCGCGGGCGGAGGCGGCGGCGGGCTCTACTCCTTCCCGGCCTCCGACACCTACCTCGGGCACGAGACCGCGAACGACAAGTCCGTCCCCATGGTGGTCTCCGACCGCAGTGGGCACAACCAGACCGTCAAGGTCACCTGGTCGAGGGTCCGCTACACCGGCTACTGCCTGGTCTCCGTCGACGTCACCCCCGCCGCGGCGGGCAGGCCCGCCCGGATGGAGGTGCGCTCCCTGATGGAGGACGGTACGGCCGTGGACCGGGTCACCGTGCAGCGGGGCTGACCCCGGCCCCCGTTTGAGTACTCGTACTCAGGCGGGGGGTGGCGGCGCTCGGCGAGCATGGGAGTGCCACGCCGCCGAAGGCCACGAAGGAGCAGCCGTGCTCGGCCGAATCGCCGCCACCCTGGTGCCCGTCCTCGGCCGCCTCTCCGTCACCTCCGAGACGGCGGGCCCGGTCGCCCCGGGCAGCATCGTCGCCGCCAACCACAGCTCGCTCGCCGACCCCGGCGTGGTGCTGGCCGCACTGCGCCGGCTGGGCACCGAACCGGTGGTGATGGCGACCGCCGGGCTGTGGAAGGTGCCGGTGCTGGGCGGTGTGCTGCGGGCCGGCGGGCACATCCCCGTCCACCGCGGGACGGCCCGGGCCGCCGCGGCCCTCGACGGGGCCGCGGCGGCGCTCGCGGCCGGCCGGGTCGTCCTGATCTACGGGGAGGGCGGCCTGCCCGACCGGCGGGACTCCGGTGACGAGCGGCCCCGCCCCTTCCGCACCGGCCTGGCCCGGCTCGCGGTGGCCACCGGCGCCCCCGTGGTGCCGCTCGGCCAGTGCGGAGCCCGCCGCCTCAGCTCGGGCGGCACCGCCAAACAGCTCGCCGGATTCGCCACCGCCCCCCTGCGGCGCCCCGCCCTCCACGTCCACCTCGGCACCCCGCTCCACCTGGAGGGAGCCGTCCCCGAGGCCACCGCCGCCGCCCATCGTGCCGTCACCGCCGCCTGGCGCCGGGCGGAGCGGTGCTGCCGGCGGGCGGGCCCGACTGGCTGACCGTCAGTTCGCCGTCGGTGCCGTGCTGGCGTCCGCCCCGGGCTGTGCGGCCGGCTCCGGAGAGAGGCCCCCGGCCGGGCGTCGGGACGGCTTGTCGGTGCGGAGTGAGAGGGTGGGGAGACCCGGGTGGGCCACGCCGGGGGAGCAGGCGGCTGGGGAGGCCCGTGTGGACAGTGAACCGACCATCGACTGGCGACCGCAGTACCGGGGGGACGACACGCGTCCCGAAGTCCTCGCGCACTTCGAGCGGTTCGTCTCCGCACCGGACGAGGAGGGGCTGGCCGCCCTGAAGGGGGTGGCCCTGTCGGCCGACGCGCGCGCGGGGGACCTGCACGCGTTGGCGTCGGCCTACCTGGTGACCGGCGGTTTCGCCGACGCGATACCGCTGTTGGAGTTCCTGGCGGACTCGGGGCCGGACGGTCCGGCCGTACGGTGCGACCTCGCCGGCGCCTACGTCCGGATCGGCAGTGTGGACCGGGCGGGGCGGGAACTGGAGCGCGTGCTCGCGGCCCACCCCGACTGCGCCGCGGCCGAACGGCAGCTCGCCGAGGTCCTGGCCTGGTCGCGGTGGCACGCGGCGGAGGTGGACCTCATGCGACAGCAGGCCGGGCTGCTCTCCGAGCTGGTCGGCGACGGGACGGGCGGCCGGGCCGAGTGGACGGCCCTGGCGAGGGTGCTGTACCGGCTGGCCGGCGTCCCGCGCACCGACGTGGACTGGCCGGACGTGGTGGCCGTCCTGGAACGGGCCCAGCACCTCGACCCCGATCACGAGCAGGTGCTGGAGCTCCTCGCGGCGGCGGCCCACCACGCGGGGGACGAGGCGCGGTGGCACGGGGCGCTGCGGGAGCTGGAGCGGGTCGCTCCCGGATCCGAACACCTCGGCCACTGGCGGTCGGTGCCGACGGCCGCCCCGTCGAACCCCGACCGGCTGCTCGGTCTGGCCGCCGAGCCGGAGGAGGTCCACGGCGCCGTCCGGGAACTCCGGGCGCTGTACCGGGCGAGCCCCAACAACCCGGACGTGCTGCGCTGCGTGGTGCAGGCGGAGATCGGCATCGGCAATGTGGCGGAGGCGCTGTGGCTGGCCGAGGGGCTGGCCGCCGTGGAGGGGCTCGACTTCTACGGGCACGGCGCCCTGGCGATGGTCTACGGGCTGCTCCGGGACGGCCGGGCGCGGGAGCACGTCGCCGCGGCGCTGGAGCTCGCGCCGGACGAGGACGAGCGGGCCGAGTTCCTGGCCCGGTTCGACGCGGCGGTCGAGGGCTGAGACCGGTCCCGGGGCGGGGGATTTGCCCAGGAAACGGCGAGGCATTTCCGACTATGGGCTTTTCATCTATACCGTCTGTCCGCCGGGATGACGCGCCGTCCGACGGCCGCCCCGGCACCGGAAGGTGATCCGAGGCGGGGGGAGGCGGTCCGTCGTGCCGGCGGACCGTTTCTTCATGTCAGGAGATTTCTGGGTGAACCCCCGCATATCCACCTTCCTCCGCGCCGTGGTCGCGGCGGCAGCCGCGTTCACGGTGCCAGTCGCCGCCGCGGGCTCCGCGCAGGCCGCGACACCGTCCGCAGGACCGTCCGCGGCGTCGTCCTCGACGCCGGACGTCAAGGCCGTGTCGTACCAGGGCCGGGTGTTCCACGTCCCGGCGAGCTGGCCGGTGGTCGACCTGGCCGCCGACCCGCGCGCCTGCGTGCGGTTCGACCAGCACGCGGTCTACCTCGGCCACCCCGGGGACCGGCAGGACTGCCCGCCCCGACTGGTCGGCCGCACCGAGGCGCTGCTCGTGGAGCCCGTCGCCGGGGCCGCGCCGGGCGGGGCGGAGTCCAACCCGGTCGCCCGCGTGGTCCGTGCCGCCGACGGCACCGTCACGGTGACCGGAACGTACGACACCGACCAGAAGCTGGTCCAGGGCATCGTCACCGCTGCGGGCCTGGCCGTCGCGCCGCCGGCGCCCCGGACCGGACCGGCCGCAGGCCCCCGGGTGGCGGCCAAGTCCGCGGGCACGCAGGCGCCGGCCGCCGCCGGGGCCGCCGCGGTGGCGGGGTCGATACCCGCCTCCGCCACCAACTACACCGGCAAGGGCTTCGACGCCTGCACGGCGCCGTCCGGCGCGGCCATGAGCGCGTGGATGGCCAACTCGCCCTACCAGGCGGTCGGCATCTACATCGGCGGCTCGAACCGGGCCTGCAGCCAGCCGAACCTGACCGCGAACTGGGTCCAGCAGCAGACCGGCATCGGCTGGCACTTCCTGCCGATGTACGTGGGCGTCCAGGCGAGCCAGATCAAGTACGCGGCCACGGAGGGCGCCGACGCCGCCGACGACGCGGTGAAGCAGGCCCAGGCCCTCGGCTTCGGCCCCGGCGCGGTGCTCTACTACGACATGGAGAACTACTCCCCGCAGTACACCGGCCAGGTGCTCGCCTTCCTCACCGCCTGGACCAACGAGCTGCACGCCTGGGGCTTCAACTCCGGTGTGTACAGCAGCTCCTCCTCCGGGATGAAGGACCTCGTGGCCAACGCGGGCAACAGCGCCTACGCCATGCCGGACGTCGTCTTCGCCGCCAACTGGAACGGTACGGCCGACACCAACGACCCGTACATCCCGGCCGGCTACTGGTCCGGCCACCAGCGCGTCCACCAGTACGCCTCGCCCGGCAACGAGACCTGGGGCAACGTCACGATCGGCATCGACCAGGACTACCTGGACGTCCAGCTCACCGGCACCCCGCCGTCCCAGTCCTCCCAGTTCTTCCTCGGCGTCCGGCAGAGCACGGGCGCCTGGCCCGGCTTCGCGATCATGCCGGGCTCGGGCGGCGCCGGCGTGTTCAAGGGCTCCGAGACCGCGGTCACCGGCATGCCGAACGGCTCCTCGCAGCAGCTGGGCGTCGGCCTCGACGGGAACCTGTACCACGCCACCCGGTCCGCCACCGGCACGCTGAGCGGCTTCTCGGCCCTGAACGGCATCGGCACGTCGACCATGGCCGCCCGGCGCGCCGCCATCGCGGGGATGCCGGACGGCTCCTCGCAGGTGCTGGCGATCGGCGGCGACGGCAACGTGTACCACAGGATCCGTCAGTCCGACGGCAGTTGGTCCGGCTTCGGCCCGCTGCCCGGGGTGGGCACGCCGACCATGGCCGCCGCCGACGTCGCCATCACCGCCATGCCCGACGGCTCCGCCCAGGTGCTGGCGATCGGCAACGACGGCAACGTGTACCACGAGAGCCGCTTCTCCGACGGCAACTGGTCCGGCTTCGCCCCGCTGGCCGGGGTGGGCACGCCGACCATGGCCGCCGGCCGGGTCGCCATCGCGGGGATGCCGGACGGCTCCTCGCAGGTGCTGGCGATCGGCAACGACGGCAACGTCTACCACGAGAGCCGCTTCTCCAACGGCGCCTGGAGCGGCTTCGCCGCGCTGCCCGGTGTCGGCACGCCGACCATGGCCGCGAGGACGGTCGGCATCGCCGGGATGGGCGACGGCTCCTCCCAGGTGGCGGTGATCGGCGCCAACGGCAACGTCTACCACGAGATCCGTGCCGGGAACGGCAGTTGGAGCGGCTTCGGCGCTGTCCAGGGCCCGTACGGGTCCAGCACCTTCCCGGCCCAGCGGGTCGCCATCGCGGGCCTGCCGGACGGGTCCAGCCAGCTGGTCGCGATCCGCGGCTGACCCGGGCCGAGCCGGGCCGACCTGCGCCGACCTGAGCTGTCCGGGCTGACCCGGACGCGGTCCGGGCGGCGCCGAGCGGCCCCGCGGCCGGTGCCCCTTCCCCGGGTTTCGGGGGAGGGGCACCGTCGTTCGCGCGCCCGCGCCTCAGCCGCGGGCGGTGAAGATCCGGCCCAGGTGGTACTGCAGGACTCCGACCGCCTCCGGGGCCGTCCGCTGGCCGAGCAGGACGCTGAGGCCCAGCCCGGCGGAGACGGCCAGCAGGACGACGGCCTCCTGGCGGGCGTCCAGGCCGGGGTCGGCGGTTCCGGCCTGCTGGGCGGCCGCGAGCCGAGCTGCCAGGAAGGCCTCCATCTCGTTCGGCGCCGCGAGGAAGGTCTGCCCGCCGAGCGCCGGGTCGGTGACGGAGAGCACCGCGTACTCGGTGTGGATGAGGTGGAAGGCCCGGCTCTCCCCGTCGGTGGGGACGGCTTCGAGCAGGACCGCCTCGATGACCCCGCGCGGGTCGGTGCCGGCGCCGCTCGCGCGGACGCGCCGCCGGACCCGTTCGCCCATGCGGCTCGTCAGCCGGTGCATGGCGGCGAGCAGCAGCTGTTCCTTGGTATCGAAGTAGTACTGGACCAGCCGCACGGACACGCCCGCCTCGACCGCCACCGACCGCATGGTGACGGAGTGCAGCCCGCTGGTCGCCGCCGAGCGGAGCAGGGCGTCGATGATGTGGGCCCGCCGTTCCTCGTGATCCACCAGCTTCGGCATGGGTTCCTTCCGGATGTTTTTGTGGTACAACCATACCACCAAACAGGGGAGGGATCATGACCAGGACCGCGGTCGGACACTTCGTCAGCGAGCAGGCCCGGACGAAGTTCCTTGCGGCGTACGACAAGGCGATGGAACTCTGGCCGGACCCGCGCCAGGAAACGGACGTCGAGACCGCGTACGGGAGCGTCCACGTCCACCGCCACGGCGCGGCGGACGGCGAACCGGTCGTGCTGCTGCACGGCCACGCCGGGCATCCGTCCAACTGGTACCCGCAGATCGCCGCACTCGGCGAGCGCCACCCCGTCTACGCGATCGACACCCTGGACGACCCCGGCCGCAGCGTGCAGCGCGCCGTCGCGGCCGGGCCGGTGGAGAACGCCGCCTGGCTGGGCGAGGTGCTGGCCGGCCTCGGGCTGGAGCGGGTGCACCTGGTCGGGGCCTCCTACGGCGGCTGGCTGGCACTCAACCAGGCCGTCCACGCGCCCGGGCGGCTGGCCTCGGTCACGGCGCTGGACCCGGGCGGGATCGAGATGGTCCCCGCACGGTTCTACCTCCACATGGTCGCCGGCCTGTTCGGGATGCTCGCCCCGCGTCCGCTGCGCCCGGCGGTCGGGCGGCTGCTGGCCAACCCGGCGCTGAGCGCGCCGCGCGAGATGATCGCACCGCTGATGCTCGGGATGCGCGGCTACCGGCCGAGCGGCCGTCCGCCGGTCCGCCCCTTCCCGGACGAGGAACTGGCGTCGGTCCGGCTGCCCGTGTTCGTCCTGGTGGGCAGGCGCAGCGCGCTGCTGAGGCCGCGCCAGGTGGTGGAGAGGGTCACCCGGCTGATCCCCGGGGTGCGGGCGGAGGTCCTGGAGCGCGCCGGGCACGGGCTCAACCTGGAGCGGCCCGAGGCGGTGAACGAGCGGCTGCTGGACTTCATCGGCGGCATCGGCGCGGCCGGGCGGGAGCGGCCGGAGGCGTAACCGGGCGGCGGCGCCCGTCCCGGCGCCGTTCCGGTGCCGAGGGGCAGGCTCAGGCGGCCGAGCGCAGTGCCCCGGCGGCCGAGGCGGGGGCGTTGGGCTGTTGGTATGACCTTCGGGACGGTTGGGCGGGCGAGCGAAAGCCCAGCCGGTTAACGTCGGCCGCACGACGTCCTCGGACCGGGAGGTTTCAGTGCAACGGTGGATCATCCTGACGGTACTCACATCGGCTCTCACCGGCCTCACCGGCGTCGCGGCGCCCGCCCGGGCCGACGAGCCGACCCCCGCCACCACCGTGACCCTCGGCGACGCCCTCATCGACCCCAAGATCCCCGGCCGGGTCCGGGTGGACGTCGACTACCTCTGCTCGGTCGCGGACGAGGCCCGCTCGCTCACCGTCTCCGTCGAGCAGAAGGACCCCGACGACAACTCCGTCATCGCCTTCGGCTCCAGCCGCACCGCCGAAGCCGACGTGAACTGCGACGGGACCGCACACCACCGGCAGGTCCTCGTCCAGTCCAAGACCACCAACTGGATCCCGGACGCCGACGCCGTCCTCACCACCACCGTCTCCAACATCGGCGCCACCCCGTCGGCCGCCGCCGACGCCAAACGGGCCAAACTGCTCGCCACCGCCCCCTGATGCGCCCCCTCCTCCGGGCCGCCACCCTCCTGCTCACCGCCGGCCCCGTACTGACCGGCTGCGTCAGCTCGTTCATGGTGCCCGGCCCGGAGGAGACCAGCAGTACCGTCGCGCCACCGTCGCCATCCACGGCCCCGCCGTCGCCCAGCCCCTTCACGGGGGCGGTGGCGATCCGCGACTTCTCCTTCGAACCGGCCGACCTCACCGTCCGCCCGGGCACCGTGGTGACCGTGACCAACACCGGCACCACCCCCCACACCCTCACCGCCCAGGACGGCACCTTCGACACCGGCCCCGTCGCCCCCGGCGCCACGGCCACGGTCACCGCCCCGAGCCAACCGGGCGCCTCCTCGTACCTGTGCGCCTTCCACCACTTCATGCGCGGCACCCTGACCGTCTCCTGAGCGGCGGCCGCTTGCCCTACGCTCGTGCCCTGCACTCGGGGAGGGCGCGAGCGATGGCCGACAACACGGTGAACAGCACGGTGCACGGGACGGTCGTGCAGGCCGAGAACATCGGAGCCGTCCACGTGGGTGCCGGCCGGCCGCCGACCGTCCCCGAGGGGGCCGACCAGTGGGTACGGGCCGCAGCCGAATCGCGTGCCTGGAAACACCTCCGCGAGGACCGGGAGACCGAGCCCTACCAGCGCGTCGCACTGCGGGCCGTCGGCGAACTGGCCCGGCTGCGCGACGAGACGGCACTCGCCGAAGACCCCTGGCAGGACCCCGGGATCGCGGAGCGCTTCACGAAACGCCTCAGCCGGCTGCTCGGCGACACGCGCCTCGACCTCTACCCGGCCGAAGCCGCGCTGCTGGCCGTGCTGCCCTTCCTCTATCGCGTCCGCTCGCTGAGGCTGGCAGCGGCGATGGCGAGCGTCGGGCCGACCGACCTCGCCCCCTCACCCCGCCCCGACGCCGACCGGGCCGCGTACGAGCAGTTCATCGAGTCCCACGACCTGCTCGTGGGCCGCACCCGAACCCGCCCCACCTCCGCCGTCCCCCTCGGCTGGTGGCTCTTCCACCGCTGGCTCGACCAGCACGAGGACCTCGCCGACCCCGACGGCGTCCGGGAGCTCCTCGACCTCCTGCCGATGCTCGCCGAACTCGACGAGACCTTCTCGACCAAGCGCGTCTGCGCGCTGCTGCACGGCCTGCACAGAGGCCCCGACGTCGGCAACCGCGACTACCTGGCGAGCCTCAGCACCGACGACCACCTGCGCGCACCCGGCGAACAACACGTCCGCGAGCCACGGTTGGCGCTCCTGCTGGCACTGGCGTACGGGACCGCCATCGAAATGACCGCCCTGCCCGAGATCGTCGCCGAACACCTCGGCATCCCGGACGAGGTCGACCTCACCGACCTGCGCCGGACCCTGGACAGGACGGTGTGGGGCGGCTCGTACGACCTGCCGGTGCTGCGCGCCGAATGCCACCACGAGGCGGTGGTCGAAGGCCTGCGCGAGTACACGGCCCGGGCGGACGAACTCCTCCACGCCGTCCGCCGCGTCCTCACCGACCACCCGCTCCCCACCCGCCTCACCTCCGACGAAGCCGCCCCGGCAAGCGGGGCCTTCACCGGCTGGGCGCGGTTCCGCATGGACGAACGCCGCATCCGCAGCCTGCTGATGGGCGTCGAGCTCTACCGCGACCGGGACCTCGCCGTCCGCGAGCTCTACCAGAACGCCCTCGACGCCTGCCGCTACGCGCGGGCCCGCGTGCAGTACCTGGACCGGTCGCGGACCTTCCGCCTGGGCGGTGACCTCTCCTACGACGGCCGCATCGAGTTCCGCCAGGGCGTGGACGAGAACGGCCGCGCCTACCTGGAATGCCAGGACAACGGTGTCGGCATGGGCGAGGAGGAGCTGCGGGGAGTCTTCTCCAACGCCGGCGCCCGCTTCGCGGAGCAGCTGGACTTCAAACTCGAACAGGCCGAGTGGCGCAAGGCCGAGCCGCCCGTCGAGCTGTACCCCAACAGCCGCTTCGGCATCGGCGTCCTGAGCTACTTCATGCTCGCCGACGAGATCCGGGTGACCACCTGCCGCATGGACGCCTCCGGCCGGCTGGGCCCGCAACTGGAAGTCTCCATCTACGGCCCGAGCCACCTCTTCCGCATCGCCGAGCGGGAGGAGCGGGGCCGCGAGCCGGGCACCGCCGTGCGGCTGTACCTGCGGGACGACATCGGGACGGCCGAGACCTGGTCGTGCGTGGACGTCCTCGAACGCCTCCTGGCCATCGCCGAGTTCCCCACCTCGGCGGCACACGGCGACCGGAGGGCGAACTGGGACCCCGGCGTCCTGAAGCCCCGGAAGGCGCCCGAAGGCGAGACCTTCGGCCTCAACGCCTGGGGTGCGACGACGCCCTGGGGCGGTGCCCCCGCGGATGTGCAGGTGGTGTGGTGTCAACACGGCGGGGCCCTACTGGTGGACGGCCTGGTGGTGGCACCAGAGATCGTTAGTGGTGTGGTCTCGGCGGGAGGCCTGTCTGGGGTCGTGGTGAACCTCGCGGGGAGACTATCGCCCGCCCAGCTATCTATTGATCGCCGCCGCGTCATCAGTGATGTGTCGGAGAAGGTTCGGAAACTACTGGAGCTGGCAGTAACCGAACTCGTGAGCCGAGACTCAGCCGTGCTGAGTATGGGGTGGATCCATCAGTTGACGGACGAGAACTATCAGGCCGCTGACCTGGTGGCATTGGAAGCCATTCGGCAGGGACGTCGATTCGAATTCTTGGGCGTAGAGTACGACACTCGCCGGACGGGTTTCTTTCTGGCGGACGATGGGATCCTCAAGTGGATCGATAATTTCAATGAGATTGGGACGGGAAGGGTCTCAGGAGCTCCTCCCGATCATGTCATGCTCTGGCGGATGATCGCTCATGGAGTGGACACCCTTTTCCCAGAATTGGCTGACTACTGCCCGGATCTGCTTGAATCCAGGAACGTGCGTAGAGCAATTCCATCCGACATTGCCCAATTGGCGCCCTGCCTCCAGGGGGCCGGTGGTGGCAGGTCATGGGCTACATGGCTTTACTGTTTCCCCCGGCGCCGGTCGAAACGGCAAGAAGGCGGAGCGTCGTGGTACGACGCTGCACTGTCCTTCAAGCAGCTCTTTGAGTGGGCGGAATCGGATGAGCCGTCATTTCGCGAGGCGGTCGAGTTGCTCCGTGCCGATGGTATCGAGCTTCCAGTCGTTCTGGCGGAAAGACGAACGCAGTTGGATGAAGAGCTCTTCTCGCGTGGGAGTGTGATGGATTGGGGCGGCTTGTACGTGGGTAGCCCCGTGCCGTTTGCCCGGCTGATTGTGGCGGCACGTGCGCTCCGGCGGAGCCCCCGGGACCTGGCCCGCCATCTGAGGAGTCGCGGGATCGCTTCGTCCTGCGACGACCTGCCGACGGGGCTCACGATGGACCAAGCGATGGACCTCCTGGCCCGCACGCAGCCGTGGTCCGTTGGATTGTTGTGGATCGAGGACATGACCTTGGCCGACCTGCTGAAGCTGTCCGTGCGGACCGGGCACTCGATGGCGCAGATCGTCGACTGGTACCGGGAATGGGGCATCGAGGCCCCCGACGTTGCCCAGCTGATCCGTGACGCCCTTGCCCGGGTGCCCATGGCCGACCCGTCCTGAGCACCGAATCCACCCGTGAACAGGGCTGCTTCGACCCGGCTCCTTGTTCTACAGTTCTGTAGAACAAAACGCACGGCGATCGGGGACGAGCATGGACGGGCCGCTTCGGCTGCCGCAGCAGGATCGGGCGGACTTCGAGACGGAGCTCGGGCGGGCGTTGTCCGCGCCGCGGGTGCGGGCTGCTCTGCGGGCGACGGGGGAGGACGCGCGGGGTGTGGAGCGGTTGCGGCGGGCGGCGCGGGACGACGTCGGGTTCGTGCTGGCCGCGGCGGCGCCGGAGTACGAGCGGTACGCGGCGCTGCGGGCGGATGCGGACGCGGTGGCGCGGTCGCCGAGGGATGTGCCGGCCCGGGAGCGGGCTTCGGGGTGGTGGGGTGTGCTGGGGGTGGTCGTGCCGATCATCGCGGTGACGGCGGCGGTGATCTTCCTGGTGCTGGGCTCCCTGCTGGGGCTGGTCGAGGACCTGGGGGTGCTGGCGGGGGCGCTGATGGACGCTGGGTGGGTGTCGGCCGGGGCGGGCGCGGTGAGTCTGCTGGTGGGCGGGCTGGGGTTGCTGGGTGCGGCCCGGTCGAGCGGGGCGGAGGCCGGGGAAGCGGCGGACGGGGCTGGGGAGCTGCGGCTGGCGCGGGAGGCCTGGCGGTCGGCGCTGGTGGAGCGCGGGCTGGTGCCGTACCTGGTGGCGCAGGCGGGTGCGGCGCCCGGTCAGCGGCGCTGATCGAGTCTCGCCGAGCGGGCGGCGTCGACGAGGAGTTGGGCGGCGCTCGGGGGGATGGCGAGGCGTCGGGCGATCCAGGGGGCCGGGCGGCCGGCCCGGGCGAGCATCCAGGCGGAGTACAGGTGGGCGAGCTGGGGCGCGTTCTCGGCGAGCAGCAGGGGGCGTACGGCCTCCATGGGGAAGCCTTCGAGGGCGCGGGCGCTGTACTCGCGGCCGTTGGGGCCGGGTGGGGGCAGTGGGAGCGGGCGGCGGAGGTCGATCCAGCGGCTGAGCAGCACCGCGCCGACGACCAGCAGGCCGGTGCCGGAGGCGCCGATCAGGATGCCGCCGATGACGGGGCGGTCGTCCTCCTCGGCCATGCCGAGGGCGATCTCCTCGAGGACGAGCAGGCCGAGCACGGTGAGCAGCACCGCGGCTTCGGCGGGGCGCGGGTGGGTCCGGGACGTCGTCATGCGGAACCTCTTCCTCGGCAGGGTGACCGGGGGTTTCGGGCGGGCGCGGCGATTCACCTTCCGTACAACGGCGGCGAGCGGCCCGGGGCACGCGTCACGGCTCTGGCGGTGAAATTGCGGACCGGAATTGACGGACCGTCAAATCGATGAGATCGGCGGCTGGTTGGCCGTCCGCGGGAGGTTCGGAGCGCACCTCCTTCCGGTCGGCCGCGCCTGAGTGGTGCGTTCGTCGACGGGGCGGGGGTCCCGCTGCGGGCGGGCTTCCGGGCTTCGGGCCAGCATAGCCCGGGCATGCCAACTTCGACATGCTTGTCGAAGTTGTGGAACCCCGGCTCGCAGTGGCGTGTCGGCCAGTGCCGGTGCGGCTACTTTGAGTACGGAGCTCCGCTTCCCCGGCCGGGTCCGACGGCCGTGGGGCCGTAGTGGCGCCGAGGGGCCGCAGTGGCGGGGGAGGACGGGACCGATGGGACGCACCAGCCGTCAGTTGCCGCGCTGTCGGCACTGATCGCCCTGTTCGCGGCCGGCGTGCGGGTGCTCGGTCCGGAGGGGAGCACGGGCGCGAGCACGCCCGCCCGCGGACCCAGGCCCAGTGGCCGGGGCCCGCGGGCGGGCGGGAGGTCGGGAAGTCGGACGGGCAGTCGGGTGAACGTCGTCAGCGGGCCAGCAGGGGGAGTGGCGCGCCCGTGCGGGCGGGGAGTTCGAGGCGGGTGAGCAGCGCCGAGGGTGAGACCTCGACGACCCGGCAGCCGGCCCGGTGGCGGCAGTGCCGGGCGACGGAGCCGTGCCGCAGGCGGTCGAGGCGGCGGCGGGTGGCGGCGCCGAGGACGAGCAGGTCCTCCGGGCCGGTGACGGCACCGACCAGGGCGGGGCCGGGCTCGGAGTCGATCACCAGGGGGTGGATGACCAGGTCGGACGGGTAGCCGCCGTAGGCCTGTTCGAAGGCGATGTCCAGGCGCCGGCGGGCGGCGTGCTCCAGTTCGGAGCGCGGGCGCAGGCCGTCCCGGTCGTTCGTCGCCCAGGCGGCGACGGGGACCAGGACGGACTGCTGCCGGGCCGCCTCGCCGACGGCGTGGTAGAGGGCGGCCAGACTGCTCAGTGATCCGCTCAGGCCGACGATCACTCGGGTGGTCCCGGTCATGGCCGTTCGCCTCCGTCTCTCCGGCGGCTCTCTCCATCGGGCTCCGCCGGTTCGGCACTCCTTGCTTCGGATGACTCCAGTGAACCCCGGAACGGACGCCTCCGTACCGCCGCTGACACCACCATGACGCAGGTCGCACACATCTTGACGGCCTTCTGACAGGGCCGTCGGGCTCCGCGGGCCGGTCCGTCAGCCCAGGCCCGGAACGAACTGGATGAGCAGGTCGATCGCCTTGATGCCGAGGAACGGCAGGACCAGCCCGCCCAGTCCGTACACCCGCAGGTTGCGCCGGAGCAGGTCGGTCGCGGAGGCGGGCTGGTAGCGCACGCCGCGCAGGGCGAGCGGGATCAGGGCGACGATGATCAGGGCGTTGAAGATGATCGCGGAGGCGATCGCCGAGGTGGGGCTGTGCAGTTCCATGATGTTGAGGTGGTGCAGCCCGGGGTGGGCGTTCGCGAACATCGCGGGGATGATCGCGAAGAACTTGGCCACGTCGTTGGTGATCGAGAAGGTGGTCAACGCTCCCCGGGTGATGAGGAGTTGCTTGCCGACCCGGACGATGTCGATCAGCTTCGCCGGGTTGGAGTCGAGGTCGACCATGTTCCCGGCCTCCTTGGCGGCCGGGGTGCCGGAGTTCATCGCGACGCCGACGTCGGCCTGGGCGAGTGCGGGGGCGTCGTTGGTGCCGTCGCCGGTCATCGCGACCATGTTCCCGGCGGCCTGTTCGCGCCGCAGGTGGGCGAGTTTGTCCTCCGGGGTGGCCTCGGCGAGCACGTCGTCCACTCCGGCCTCGGCGGCGATGGCGCGTGCGGTCAGCGGGTTGTCGCCGGTGACCATGACGGTGCGGATGCCCATCCGCCGCAGCTCGGCGAAGCGTTCGGCGATGCCCTCCTTCACCACGTCCTTGAGCTCGACCACGCCCAACGCCCGTGCGCCGTGCCGGTCGTGGACGGCGACCAGCAGCGGGGTGCCGCCGGCCCCGGCGATCCGGCCGACCAGTGGCTCGGCCTCCGCCGGCAGCCGCCCGCCGGAGTCCGCCACCCAGCGGGCGACGGCGCCGGCGGCGCCCTTGCGGATCAGGCAGGTGGTGCCGTCCGGCCAGGTGAGGTCGACGCCGCTCATCCGGCTGTGCGCGGTGAACGGCACGGGGTGCTGTTCGCCCAGTTCGCCGGGGGAGCGCGGCGGCACCCAGTACTGACGGTTCGTCAGCTCGATCAGCGACCGCCCCTCCGGGGTTTCGTCCGCGACGGAGGCCAACTGGGCGGCCTCGGCCAGCTGTTCGGTGGTGGCGCCGGGCAGCGGGTGCAGGGCGACGGCCCGGCGGTTGCCGTGGGTGATGGTGCCGGTCTTGTCGAGCAGCAGCACGTCCACGTCCCCGGCGGCCTCCACCGCCCGGCCGGAGAGGGCCACCACGTTGCGCTGCACCAGCCGGTCCATGCCGGCGATGCCGATCGCGGAGAGCAGGGCGCCGATCGTGGTAGGGATGAGCGCGACCATCAACGCGACGAGCACGATGGTGGTCTGGGGCGCGCCGGCGTAGATGGCCATCGGCTGGAGCGAGACCACCGAGAGCAGGAAGACGATGGTCAGCGAGGCCAGCAGGATGTTGAGCGCGATCTCGTTCGGCGTCTTCTGCCGGTCGGCGCCCTCGACCAGGGCGATCATGCGGTCCACGAAGCTCTGCCCGGGCCGGGAGGTGACCCGGACGACCAGGTGGTCGGAGAGCACCTTCGTGCCGCCGGTGACGCCGGTGCGGTCGCCGCCGGACTCGCGGATCACCGGGGCGGACTCCCCGGTGATCGCCGACTCGTCCACGCTGGCGACGCCCTCGACGACCTCGCCGTCCCGCGGGATCACCTCGCCGGCCGGGACGAGCACGATGTCGTGCAGCATCAACTGCTCGGCGGGGATCACCTCGTGGCGGTGGTCGCGGGTGCCGACCCGCCAGCGCAGCAGCCGCCGGGCGGTGGTGGCGGACTGGGCGCGGCGCAGGGACTCGGCCTGTGCCTTGCCGCGGCTCTCGGCGACGGCCTCGGCGAGGTTGGCGAACAGCACGGTCAGCCAGAGCCAGAAGGAGATCACCCAGGCGAAGACGCCCGGGTGCAGCACGGCGCTGATGGTGGTGAGTGCGGAGCCGGTCTCGACGACCAGCATCACCGGGTTGCGCATCATGGTGCGCGGGTGGAGCTTGCGGACGGCGGCGGGCAGCGCCTCGGCCAGTTGCCGGCGGGTGATCAGCCGGCGGCGGCCGCTGGGGGAGCCGGGCCGGTGGCTCGGCGGCGGCTCGGGCGCGGGGGTCGGGGTGCGCGCCGGGCGGCGGAACCGGTTCTGCCGGTCGGGGGTGGGGTCCGGGGTGGTGAGGGCCGAACGGCGCATCGTCTCGGGGGACCTTCCGGGCCGCCCGGTCGACTGCCGGGCGGTGGGTTCGGTGGGGCTGCGGGGACGGCGGAAAGCCCACCACCGGCGAACCGGGGAACATGCCCGCCTTGACGGGGCCCTGGCGGCGCGGAGCCCGTTCTTGACGGACCCCTGACACCCCGGCCGGGCCGCTGTCAGGGGGGCGTCAAGGACGGCGGCCGCGACGTACGCCATGCGTCAAGGACGGGTGCGGTCGGTGTGCGGAGGGTCTCCACTGGAGGGGTACGGCCCGCACGGGCCGCCACCCGAAGGGACTCCTGCCATGACCACCGCCACCGCCGTGATCGACGTCGACGAGCCGCTGGAACGGACGGTCCGCCCGGTGCCCGTCGCCTGGCGGCGGGACCGCCCCGAGCCGCCGGAACCGGCCCCGGCGGCCGACCGCGAGCGCACCCGTCCGGCGCACTGCCGGTTCGCGATGCACTACGAGGACTGACCGCCGCCCACCCCGAGGGCCGGCCCGTCGCCGAGTGGTCCGACCGGCCCGCCGCCGCGCGGGCCGGAGACGCGCGGGACGGAGCCGCGGCCCCCGGGGAGGACCGACCCGTCGCCCGCGCACCCACCCACAGGAGCAGCCGCCATGACCCAGCTCGTCGCCCCGCCCGCCCCCTCCGCCCCCGCCGACGCGCTCGGCGCCCCCTGGCCGGCCTCGGTGCGGCCCGGCCGGGGAGCCGAGCTGCTGGTCGGCGGGGTGGGGCTGGCCGAGGCCGCCGAGCGGTTCGGCACCCCGCTCTACGTGCTGGACGAGGCCGAGGTGCGGGGCCGGGCCCGGGCCTACCGGCGGGCGCTGCCGCACGCCGAAGTGCTGTACGCGGCCAAGGCGTTCCTCTGCAGCGCGATGGCCGACTGGGTGGAGCAGGAGGGGCTGGGGCTGGACGTCTGCTCGTCGGGCGAGCTGTGGCTGGCGGTCTCGGCGGGCTTCCCGGCCCAGCGGATCCTGCTGCACGGCAACGCCAAGTCCCCCGAGGAACTGCGGCTGGCCCGTCGGCTGCGGGTCGGACGGATCGTCATCGACGGCCCGGCGGAGATCGCGCGGCTGGCCGCGCTGGTGGCCGCCGACACGCCGCAGAAGGTACTGGTCCGGGTCGTTCCGGGGATCGCCGCCGGGCACCACGCGGCGGTGCGGACGGGCGTCGGCGGGCAGAAGTTCGGCTTCCCGGTCGAGGGCGGCGACGCGGCGGACGCCATCGCCCGGGTGCTCGACCAGCCGGGGCTCGAACTGGCCGGCCTGCACTGCCACCTGGGTTCGCAGATCACCTCGGTCGACCCCTACCTGTCGGCGGTGGACGCGATGGTGCGGCTGCTCGCCGAGGTGCGGGAGCGGCACGGCGTGGAGCTGCCGGAGCTGGACCTCGGCGGTGGCCACGGCATCCGCTACCTGGAGGGGGACGAGGAACTGGACCTCGCCGAGTTCGCGGTGCGCGTCACCGACCGGCTGGCGGTGCGCTGCGCCGAGGCCGGGCTGGACGTGCCCCGGCTGATCGTCGAACCCGGCCGCGCGGTCGCCGGACCGGCCGCCGTGGCGGTCTACCGGGTGCTGTCCGTCAAGCACGGTGCCGACGGCCGGAGCTTCGTCGCGGTGGACGGGGGCATGAGCGACAACCCGCGCCCGGCCCTGTACGGATCGCCGTACGCGGTGCGGCTGGTCGGGCGCCGGTCGGAGGCGGGCGAGGCGAGGGCGGACGTGGTCGGCCGCCACTGCGAGGCCGGGGACGTGCTGGTCCGGGACGCCGCCCTGCCCGCCGACCTGCGCCCGGGCGACCTGCTGGCGATGCCGGCGGCCGGCGCCTACCAGCTGTCCATGGCGTCCGGCTACAACCTGGTCGGCCGCCCGGCCGTGGTCGCGGTGAAGGACGGCCGGGCCCGGCTGCTGATCCGCCGGGAGACGGTCGAGGACTTCCGGCTGCGCGAGGTCGGCCGCTGACCGGGTGCCGGCGGAGCCCGGCGGGTGAGGTCCGTCCCGCCGAAGTACCCGGTGTTCTCATCCGCCCGGGACGGCGGGCGGCGGTGTGTTCGGAGACCGGACCGGAACGAACTTGTGAGCTTTCGGCTGATGTTCTGTCACATGGGCGCGTTACGTTCCCTTCATGATGCGAATGACTCGTGTGTACTCCGTTGCGATCGTCGGCATGTCCGCCCTCCTGCTCACGGCCTGTGGCTCCTCGTCCTCCTCCTCGTCGTCCACGAAGACCGCCGCGCCGGAGAGCGCCGCCCCGAGCTCCGCCGCGCCGGGCTCCGCAGCCCCGACTGCCGCCGCCCCGAGCGCCACCGCGCCGGGCTCCGCCGCCCCGGGCGGGGCGACCTCGGTGCCGGCCGACGCGCCGAAGACGCCCGCCCCGACGAAGGCGGCGGGCGGCGCGGCGCCCGCCGGCGCGGTCAACACCGTGACCATCAAGGGCCCCGGCGGCGGCACCTACCAGCTCGAGGCGGGGGCCTGCCTGGGCGGCAAGTCGACGTCCGGCAAGCTCGTCCTGACGGCGGTGGGCACCGGTTCCACGAAGGCCAGTGCGATCATCACCTTCGACGGGGCGGGGACGATGAACGCGGTGATGACCATGGGCGAGGACGACCACGCCGTCGTGTGGGCCGGAGAGGCGCCGGTCGGCGCGGCGGCCGCCCGCACCCTGGACACCGTGACGTTCGCCGACCTGCCGGTCACCGACATGGCCGGAGGCGCGGCCACCGCCAGCGGCTACCTGAAGTGCGAGAGCCACGACGGACTGCTCTGAACGGAGCTGCGGGGGGCCGGGGGCGCGGCCGCCTGTACCGCCCCCGGGGTGGGGGCCCCGCCGGGACTCCCGTCCGCGTCCCCCGCAACTCGGCAGACT
>NZ_JBSFWR010000094.1:0-19976 GCF_053594915.1 Kitasatospora sp. NPDC002543
GACCACCGCCAGGCCGTCGATCCGCCAGACGTCGAAGGCCCGGCCCAGCGGATGGCCCGCGCCACCGGCCCGCGGGGCCGCACCGACGCGCCGTCAGCCCCGCGCGGCCGGCTTCGGCGCGGGGCCGGGCACGAACAGCACCGCGATCAGTGCCGCCACGGCCAGCAGCACCGCCGTGAGGACGAACGCGCGGTCGTAGCCGGCCGCGAGCGCCTCCAGCGGCTCGCGCCCCTCGCGCACCGCGCTCCGGGTCGCGGCCACCGCGAGCGAGGAGAGCACGGCCAGGCCGATGCTGCCGCCGCACTGGCGCCCGGCGTTGAGCAGCCCGCTGACCAGTCCGGCCTCGTGCCGGGCGACGCCCGAGGTGCCCATCGCGGTGTTGGCGACCATGCAGATCCCGACGCCGGTGCTGGTGACGACGGACGGGCCCACGAAGGCGGTCAGGTAGCCGGAGTCGACACCGAGTCCGCCGAACCAGAGCATCCCGAGGCCCGCCAGCAGCAGCCCCCCGGTGAGCGTGGCGCGCGCCCCGAACCGGGCGCCGATCCGGCCGGCCGCCATGCTGCCGGCCATCACGCCCGCGCAGAACGGCAGGAAGGCCGCGCCGGCCGCGAGCGGACCGTAGTGCAGGACGTTCTGGAGGTGCAGCGAGCAGAAGTAGAAGCCCACCAGCATCGCCGCCCCGATCAGGGTGACGATCACGCTCGCCGCCCACGCCGTCCGGGCCCGCAGCACCCCGAGCCGCACGATCGGCGCGGACGCGAAGCGGGCCTCCCAGGCGAGGAACACGATCCCGAGCAGCACGGCGGCCCCCAGGGTGGCCAGGGTCCGGGTCGAGGTCCACGGGTGCCGGTCGGTCTCCATCAGCCCGTAGACCAGCGCGCACATCGCCCCGGTCCCGAGCACCGCACCAACCACGTCGAGCCGGCCCGTGCGCGCCGGGCGACCGGTGGCGACCGAACGGAGGGCCAGGGCGCCGCCGACCAGTACCAGCGGGAGGTTGACGAAGAACACCCACCGCCAGTCGAGCAGGTCGGTGAGCACCCCGCCGAGCAGGACGCCCAGCGCGCTGCCCGCCGCCGTCACCATCGACCAGACGCCCAGGGCCCGGGCCCGGGCCGCCCCCTCCGCGAAGGTGACCATGATGAGGGTGAGGCTGATCGGGGCGAGCAGCGCGGCGGCCACACCCTGGCCGGCCCTCGCGGCGATCAGCTGCGCCGGGGTCTGCGCGAATCCGCCGAGCACGGAGGCGAGCCCGAACACCGCCAGGCCCGCCAGCAGGGAACGGCGGTGCCCGACCAGGTCGGCCACCCGCCCGCCCAGGAGCAGCAGTCCTCCGAAGGCGAGGGCGTAGGCGTTGACGACCCAGGGCAGGGCGCTGTCGGCGAAGCCCAGGGAGTGGCCCATCGCGGGCAGTGCGATGTTGACGATGCTCGCGTCGAGCGTGACCACCAGCTGGCAGAGGCACGCCGTCGCCAGCACCAGGCCGGCGCGCGGACCGGACCGGGCCGGGCCGTCCGGGGAGTCGGGCGAGTTCGAAGAGGCCGGGGAGTTCGGGGAGTTCAGGGAGTCCGGGGAGTCCTTCGACCGCCTTCCGGGCTCGGTCGTCGACGATGTGGGCAGGGTTGATCCGGACACGGCCACCTCCAGATGCGAACAATGTTCGCACAAGGTAAGCCTTACCTAACTAGGCCCGCAAGCCCGCAGGTGACGGCCGGTCCGGCATGACAGGATGACGAGATGGCAGAACAGCGAACGACGGTCGACCGCGGCCGCTACGGCCCTCGGCGCCGGCGTCCGGGACTGACCGCGGACGCCGTCGTCGCCGCCGCGCGCCGGCTGATCGAACGGGACGGCATCGACGCCCTCACCATGCGGGCCGTGGCCGCCGAACTCGACACCGCCGCCGCCTCGCTGTACCGGCACGTCGCCGACCGCGACAGCCTGCTGCTCGCCGTCCTCGACGAGATCGCCGACGGGATGCCGGTGGACGTCCCGGGCGACTCCCCCACCGCGAGGCTGCTGCGCCGGCTCCTCGACGCCCACGACTTCCTCGCCGGGCACACCTGGGTCCCGCACGTCCTCATCCGCGGGGAACTGACCTCCGCGCGGGCCCTGCCCTTCACCGACGCCTGCCTCGCCGACCTGACGGCCGCCGGGCTCCGGCCCCCGCGCGCGGTGTCCGCCTACCGCTCCTGCTGGCAACTGCTGATCGGCGAGCTCCTCTCCGAACACCCCGTCAGCCGGCCGCGCGAGCCCAACCAGCGCGCCGCCGTGCTCGCCGCCGCCGATCCCCGCGCCCTGCCCGCCCTGGCGCTCGCCCGCACGGCGGCCCCCTACCTGGGCCCGGGGGCCCACTGCGCCGAACTGCGCCCGGCCCTGGCGGCGTTGATCGACGGTCTGGTGGGCACGGGCCCGGCCGGACCGCTGCCGCCCCCCTCCCCGTAGCGAGTCCGCCCTGGAGGTGCTCCACGCCGACGCGTCGGCGACGCGGGACGACCTGCCCGGCGTCCCTGACGAAGGGGCAGCGCGCCGAACTCAACTCCCCGCTCCGGCGCGTGTGCGCGGCCGCCGCCCGCGGAGCCGGCCGGCGGCGGAGCCCGGTGGGCAGGACGGCTGGGCCCTGACCGGCGGCTCCCGGCCGACCTGGGCGAGGGTGCCCGAAGGCGGCGCCCCGGCCGGGACGCCGGCCGTTGCCACCCCGACCGGGCGGGCGGCCTCAGTCCGGCACCGGGCTCGGAACCGCCCGCTGCTCGGCGAGCGGCACCGCCCCGTCGGCGCCGCCGAGCGTGAGGAGGACGTCCGCGTGGGCCGACACCAGGGGCAGGTCGTGGCTGACCAGGACGACCGCGAGGCCCCGGTCGGCCCGTAGGCCGCGCAGGAGTTCCATGATGCCCTCGGCGGTTTCGGCGTCGAGGGCGGAGGTGACCTCGTCGCAGAGCAGGACGTCGGGTTCGGCGGCCAGGGCCCGGGCGATGGAGACGCGCTGGCGCTGCCCGCCGGAGAGTTCGTGGGGTCGGCGTTCGGCGTGCTCGGGGGTGAGGCCGACGGCGGTGAGCAGTTCGGCGACGCGGGCGCCGCACCGGTCGGCGGGCCGGGCGAAGTGGAGCCTCAGCGGGCGCGCGAGGGTGGCGCCGACGGTGTGGGCGGGGTTGAGGGCGCCGAGCGGGTTCTGCGGCACGAGTTGGATGCGGCGGCGCTGATCGCGGGTGCGCCCGCGGTAGGTGGGGGCCAGCGCTTCGCCGCCGAGGGCGATGCGTCCGGCCTCCGGGCTGTGGAGTCCGGCCAGGGTGCGCAGCAGCGTGCTCTTGCCGCAGCCGGAGGGGCCGGTGATCCCGGTCAGCGTGCCGGGGCGCAGGCCGAGGTCCAGCCCGGCGAAGACCTGCCGGCGGGCCCGGCCGGTGCCGACCCGGGCGCCGAGTGCCGTCACCTCGACGACCGGCTCCGCACCGGCGAAGGCCCCAACGGTCGTGGCCGCCGAGGACGTTGTGGGCCTGCGCGGCGTCGGCACCGGGCGGGCCGGCCGCAGCGCCAGCACCTCGTCGGCGCAGCGGGCGACGAACTCGGAGTCGTGGCTGGTGAGGGCGATGGCGATGTCCTCGTGGTCGGCGAGGTCGCGCAGCAGCCCGGCGATGTCGTCGCGCAGGGCGGCGTCCAGTCCGGCGGTGGGTTCGTCGAGGAGCAGGATCGCGGGCCGGCGGGCGAGGGCCCGGGCGAGGGCGACGCGCCGCTGCTGCCCGCCGGAGAGGCTCGCGGTCCGGCGGTGTTCGAGGCCTTCGCCGACCGGCAGGCGGACGGCCCGCAGCAGGTCCGGCACCGGGGTTCGGCCGCGCCGCGGGGAGGTCTCGGCGATGAGCCGGTCGACGCGCATTCGGGAGTTGAGTCCGGAGCCGGGGTCCTGGCCGACGAAGGCGAGTCCGTGGCGGCGCAGTCGGCGCAGTTCCTCGGGCGGGAGGGTGAGGATGTCCCGGCCGAGGACGGTGAGGCTGCCGGCCGCGACGTGGGCGCCCGGCGGCAGGGAGCCGACGAGGGCGCGCAGCAGGGTGGTCTTGCCGGCGCCGGAGGGGCCGGTGACGGCGGTGACGCGGCCCGGGACGAGGGTGAGGGTGGCGTCGGTGAGCAGCGGGGTGACCCCGAGGGCGACGGACAGCCCGGCGGCCCGGGCGGCGGGGCCGCGGGCGGTCACGACGGTGTCGGTGTCGATGTCGCTGCTCACGGCGGGGCCGGCGGCGGTCACGGCGGGGTCGGTCGTGCTCACAGCGGTGTCTCCGGGGTGGGCCGGGCGGGGACGAGGGCTTCGGCGGCGAGGTTGACGCTGATGGCGAGCAGGCCGATGGCGAGGCAGGGGGCGCCGACGGCCCACGGATTGAGGGTGATGCCGGCGGCGTTCTCGCGGATCATCAGCGCCCAGTCGGCTTCCGGTGGCTGGGGCCCGAGTTGGAGGAAGGCCGCGACGGAGACGATGTAGACGCCCTCGACGAAGCGCAGGCCGAACAGGGCGAGGACGGTGGAGCGCAGGTTGGGCAGGACCTCGTGGACGGTCAGGTGCCAGAGGGGCTCGCCGCCCGCAGCCGCGGCCTCGACGAAGCCGGTGATGGCGACGGGGGCGGCCGCGGCGGCGACGATCCGTACCGCGTAGGGGATGCCGAGGAGGGTGGCGGCGGTCGCGACGGCGAGGCGGCCGCCGCCGGGCCAGGCCAGGGCGATGAGCATGATGGCGAGCACGGACGGCAGCAGGATCGTCAGGTCCGCGGCGCGTTCGATCCACCGGCCGAGGGCCGGGCGCAGCACGGCGAGGATGCCGGCGGCCGTGGCGGCCGCGGTGACGACGAGGGCGATGGCCAGGGCGGTGGCGATCAGGGGCGCGCCGCCGGTGAGGAGGCGGCTGAGGACGTCGCGGCCGAGCTGGTCGCCGCCGAGGGGCGCGTCGCCGCCCGCTCCGGCGTAGGGGAAGGTGACCGGGGCGTCGATCGGGTGCGGGGCGAGGAGCGGTCCGGCGAGCGCGAGGGCGACGAGGAGGAGGGCGGGAACGGCGCGTACGAGGGCCCGTCGCCCGCGTCGGGTGGTGGGCGCGGGGGCCGCTGCCGGGGCGTCGGAGGTCATCGGCGCTCTTCTCCGAGGGTGGTGGTGCGGACGAGGTCGGCGAGCAGCAGGAGCAGGCTGATGGCGGCGCCGGACGCGGCCACGACCCCGGCGACGAGCGGGGTGTCGCGGTCGGTGATGGCGCCGGCCAGGACGGCACCGATGCCCGGGTAGTTGAAGAGGGTCTCGACGACGACGGTGCCGCCCAGCAGCATGCCGGCGGAGGTGGCGATGCCGACGGCGATGGCGGGCAGGGCGCCGGGGAGCATGTGGTGGCTGAGGACGCGTCGGCGCGGCAGGCCGTCGAGGACGGCGGCCTGGACGTGCGGCAGGGCCGACTGGTCGGCGAGCGCGCCGCGCACGATCCTGGTGTTCCAGCCGATCTGCGGGACCAGCAGGGAGAGCAGCGGCAGGAGGGTCATCGTCCAGGACTCGGGCCTGCCGTCCGGTCCGGTGAGGGTGACGGCGGGCAGCCAGCCGGTCCACTGGGACAGCAGCAGGAGCAGTGCGACGGAGACCACGAACTCCGGGACGGCGAACGCGGCGGTGGACAGCGCGTCGACGGCGCGGTCGACGCGCCCGCCGGGGCGCAGCGCGGCCCGGCCGCCGAGGGCGAGCGCGCCGAGGGCGCTCAGGCCGAGGGCGAGGCCGCCGAGCAGGAGCGTGTTGGGGAAGGGGCCGGCCAGGACCTCGGTGACGGGCCGGCCGCGTGCGGTGGTGCCGAGGTCGCCGGTGGGCAGGCCGCTCATCCAGTCCAGGAAGCGCTCGGCGACGGGGCGGTCGAGGCCCATGGCGGCGCGTCGGGCGACGAGGTCGGCGGCGGTGACGCCCCGGTCGGAGCTCGCGCCGGCGGCGTCGCCGGGCAGCAGCTCGATGGCGGCGAAGACGGCGGCGAGCAGGAGGACGAGCGTCACGAGCCGCCGGGCGGCCTGCCGGGCGACCCGGCCCGCAGCGGGGAGGATGCGGGCCGGGAGTGCGCGGGGCGCGCGGGCGCCGGCCGGCTGGAGCGTGGTCAACGCGCCAGCCAGGTCTTCTCGAGCTGGACGCGGCCGTAGCCGGGGAGCTTGGGCAGGTCGCGGACGGCCGCGCCGGCGAGGTCGATGCCGTCGGCCATGCCCCACAGCAGGTACCCGGACTTGGCGAACTCGATCTCCTGGAGCCGGTGCAGCAGCTTGGCGCGCTCGGCGGTGTCGGCGGTGCCCATGGCGGTGCGGTAGGTCTCGTCGAAGCTCGGCTCGTTCCAGCCGGACTCGTTCTGGCCGGCGTCCGAGAGCATCGTCTTGGAGGCGAAGAAGACCACCGAGTCGTTGGTGCCCCAGTAGCTGGTGTAGAGCGTGCCCTTGAGCCAGGTGGTGTCCCAGAACACCTTGGAGTCCTGCTTGACGACGTTGATCCGCACGCCGGCCTCCCGGACCTGGGTGGCGAACAGCGTCGCGGACTCCGCCAGGCCGGAGATGTCCTCGGTGGTGATCAGGTCGTACGTCTTTGAGGTGTCGAAGCCGGCGTCGGCGAGCAGCTGCCCGGCCTTGGCGAGGTCGCGGGTGCGCTGCGGGACGTCCTTGGCGAAGGCCGGGTCGCCGGTGCCGAGGATGTCGTTGCCGACGCTGCCGTAGCCGGAGAGAACCTGCTTGACCATGGCGTCGCGGTCGACGGCGAGCCGGAGGGCCTCGCGTACCCGTACGTCGGCGAACGGGCCGTCGGCGGTGCGCATCACGATGGGCATCGCCATGTCGTTGGGGCGCCGCACGATCCGGACGTCCTTGCGGGCCTCGGCGGTGCGGGCGGCGACGGCGCCGACGTTGGAGGCGACGTCGATCTGTCCGGCGAGCAGGGCGTTGGCCATGGCCTGGGGGCTCTCGAAGAGGCGCACCTCGACGGCGTCCAACAGGGCCTTGCCGCCGTACCAGTTGTCGTTGCGCACCAGGCGGGCGTTGCCGTCGCGGTACCAGTCGAGCTTGAACGGGCCGGTGCCCGGGGCTCCGGCGATCGCGTCCTCGGCGGTGTCCTTCTTGAGGACGAAGGTGGTCAGCCGGGTCTGCAGCGGCAGGTCGGCGTTGGGGTAGTCGGAGACCAGGACGACGGTCTTCGGATCCTCGGCCGTGATGCCCTCGGGCTGGATGCCGGGCAGCCGGCTCTTGCCGGCGGGGGTGGCGCGCAGCCGCTTCAGCGACCAGACGACATCGTCGGCGGTGACGGGGGTGCCGTCGTGGAAGGTGGCGCCGTCGGCCAGCGTGAAGCGCCAGGTCCTGAGGTCCTCGGAGGGCTTCCAGGAGGCGGCGAGGCGGGGAGCGGTGTTGACGCTCTCCCCGGGTATCGCGAGCGTGTCGTAGATCAGGCTGATGACGAGGTAGTCGCTCTCGTTGGCCTGGGTGCCGTGCGGGTCCCGGGTGACGGCGGAGGCCTTGCCGAGCGCGCCGACCTTCAACGTCCCTCCGGGGCGCGGCGGTTGGCCGGTTCCTTCGGACGACGCGGTTTCTCCGGCGGCACCCTTGCCGCCGCCGCAGGCGGCGAGCACGCCGATCGCCCCGGCCCCGGCTCCGGCCCACAGCAGCTGTCGTCTGGTGACGCCCACGTTCGATCCTCGTCTCGGGTCCGTACGATTTGCTTAGGGTTACCTACCCTAAATTCGAGACAAGCCGCAAGCCGTCCGACGGAGCGCGCCCGCCTTCCGAGCATGCGCCCCCACCTCCCGACTTCCGCCCCGAGCAGGGAAGTTGCCGACGCGCGGCCCGTGCGCCGCCGACCGGAACCGGGACCACGCACATGGAGACATCCAGCCTGGTAAGGCTTGCCTAACATCTGAGTCGTTGTTAGTTTCCTGTCGTCCGGCCGTTCGAGCCGCCCCGGACCGATGCCCCACGCGAAGCTCCCGACGCCGTCCCGCACCGGCGCGGTGATGCCACGTGCCCGCTCCCCCAGCGCTCCTTCGCCTCTCCTGCCCTCGGAAGGTCCCGCCGTGCCCACCTGCCCTGCCCCGGTACGCCGTCTCGACCCCGACGCCGTCACGGAACTCACCGCCACCGCCGCCGAACTGCTGGACCTCCACGGCTCCGCGACCAGCCCCGCGCTGCTCGCCGACCTGCCCGGGGCGTGCGCCCGGCTCGGCGAGCCGCTGCGCCACCGGCTGCGCCCGGTCGACACCGCCGACGGCCTGTTCGTGCTGCGCGGCCTCACCGTCGACGACACCCGACTCGGCCCCACCCCCGGCCACTGGTCGACCGTCGGCGACGCCGGCGCGCTCTGGGACGTGGCGCTGCTGCTCGTCTCCGCCCTGATGGGCACCCCGATCGCCTGGGACGGCCAGCAGGACGGCCGGTTCGTGCACAACATCGTGCCCTCGCCCGGTCACGAGAGCGAGCAGACCGGCGCCTCCAGCTCCGTCCTGCTCGCCCCGCACACCGAGGACGCCTTCCACCCCGGCCGCGCACACCTGCTGCTGCTCTGCTGCATGCGCAACCACGACAACATCGCCACCACCGCGGCCAGCGTGCGCCTCGCCGACCTGTCCGCCGCCGACGTCGAGCAGCTGAAGCGGCCCGTCGCGCCGATCCTGCCCGACGACGCCTACGAACAGGCCCGGAAGTTCGACGGCCGGCCCGCACCGGTGCCCACCCTGTTCGAGTCGCCCGAGGGCCTGACCATGCGCTACGACCCCGCCTACACCCCGCTGGAGGAGGCCGACGGGACGTGGCGCGAGGCGTACGGGCGTCTCGGAGCGGAACTGGCCCGCGTCTGCGTCGCGGTGAGCCTGGAGCCCGGCGACGTCCTGGTCGTCGACAACGACCTCGTCGTCCACGGCCGGGTGCCGTTCCGGGCCCGCTACGACGGCACCGACCGCTGGCTCAAGCGGGCCTCCGTGCGCGTCGAGCACCGCCCCACCCGCCCCGCCGCCGAGCACGACGAGCACGGCTACGGCCAGGCCGCCCTCACCGCCTGGCCCGCCGCCTCGTCCGCCTCGTCCGCCTCGCCCACCTCGCCCGCCTGAACCGAACCCCTGCCGCCGCCTCACCTCCCCGAAAGGGCACCCTCATGGACCGGGACGACACCACCCTGCGCGTACTGTCCACCAGCGACCTCGCCGGCCTGGACATCGGCCTCGCCGACGTCGTCGACACCGTCGAACAGGCCTACCGCACCCTCGCCGCCGGGCAGTCCGACAACCCTCGCAAGCTCACCGTCAAGCCCGCCGACGGCCACTCCGTCTCCTACGCCATGCTCGGCCGCGACGGCGTCCGCAACGTCGTCGCCGTCAAGACCTCCTACAAGCACGGACTCGGCGAGAGCCGCGAGAACCAGCACTACTACACGACGCTGACCATCTACGACGACGTCACCGGCCTGCCCGTCGCCATGATGGACTGCTCCCGCATCGGCTCCCTGCGCACCCCGGCCGTCTCCGCCCTGCTGGCCCGCGAGTGCGCCGCCCCCGGCGCCTCGACCGCGCTGGTGATCGGCACCGGCACCCAGGGCCGCCTCGCCCTGCCGTTCCTGCTCACCACCCTGCCCGGGCTGGAGCGCCTCCTGCTGTCCGGCACCCACCCCGACGGTATCGCCGCCGTCCGCGCCGAACTCGCCCGGCACTTCCCGGGGCGCGAGATCGAGCTGGTCACCGACCTTCCGGCCGCCGCCCGCCACGCCGACATCGTCCTCGCCACCGCCGGCGGCCACACCCCCGCCGCCGTCGAGGCCGACTGGCTGAAGCCCGGCGCCGTGTCCGTCCTCGTCGGCCACGGCCTCGCCCCCTCCACCCTGCACCGGGCAGACCGGGTGATCGCCACCAGCGAGGCCCAGATGCACGTCACCGGCACCGACATGGCCGACCCGGACGGCAAGCTCCCGGCCGTCGACCTGGAGCTGCCCGCCGTCATCGCCGGCGCCGCCGCCCGCACCGCGCCCGAACAGCGGATCTTCGCCTACAACAGCGGACTCGTCGTCACCGACATCGCGCTCGGCCACCGCTTCGCCCAGCTCGCCGCCGACCGGGGCCTCGGCACCGAGGTGGCCCTGTGGCGCTGACCCTGCCCGCCCACCCCGACCCGCTCGCCGACCGGATCCACCACAGCGGCCTGCTCCACGAACTCGCCCACGGCCTGCGCGGCCCCTTCCACTACCTGCTGCCCGAGCGGTTCGACGCCAACCTCGCCGCGTTCCGCCGGGCCCTGGCCGACGCCGGCGTCGAAGGGCGCGTCCACTACGCCAAGAAGGCCAACAAGGCCGCCGTGTTCGTGGACCGCTGCGCCGCCGCCGGCGCGGGCGTCGACGTCGCCTCGCTCGGCGAACTGCGCGAGGCGCTCGGCCACGGCGTGTGCGGCGAGGACCTCGTCGTCACCGGCCCCGCCAAGTCCGAACAGCTGCTGCGCGTCGCCGTCCGGCAGGGCGCGCTGATCGCCGTCGACGCCCTCGACGAACTGGAACGCCTACTCGGCCTCGCCGGCGAGCGCCCCGCCCGGGTCCTGCTGCGCCGGTACCCGCCGGCCCAGCCGCGCAGCCGGTTCGGCCTGGACGACGAGCAGCTGCGGCAGGCACTGGAACGCTGCGCCGCCGCCGGGGACGCCGTACGGATGGAGGGCTTCAGCTTCCACCTCTCCGGCTACGAGGTCCAGCCGCGCGCCGACCTCGCCGGAGAGCTCGTCGAACTCTGCCTCACCGCACGGGAATCGGGCCTCCGGGCGGACCGGATCAGCATCGGCGGCGGCTTCCCCGTCGACTACGTCGCCGCCGGCGCCTGGGACGCCTTCCTCGCCGCGCAGGGGCCCGGGCACTACCACGGCGGGAAGTCCTTCACCGCGGGCGACTTCTACCCGTACCACTCCCCCGTCGCCGGCGCGGACGCGCTGCGGGCCGTCCTCGCCGCCCGCCCCGGCGGCCGGGGCGCGAGCCTCGCCGAGCGGCTGCGGCAGGCCGGCGTGCTGCTCCTGCTGGAACCCGGCCGCGCCCTGCTGGACCGCGCCGGCTCCTCGGTGTTCCCCGTCCAGGGCGTCAAGGACCGCGCCGGGTACGGGATCGTCACCGTGGACGGCACCAGTCTCAGCCTGTCCGAGCAGTGGTTCAACAGCGAGTACCTGCCCGACCCGGTCCTGCTGCCCCGGGACGACCGCGAGGACGGCCCGTACGAGGCCTGCGTGGGCGGCGCCAGCTGCCTGGACTCCGACCTGCTGACCTGGCGCAGGATCTCCTTCCCCGCCCGGCCCCGGTCCGGCGACCTGCTCGTCTACCCCAACACCGCCGGCTACCAGATGGACTCCAACGAGTCCCCGTTCCACGAACTCCCCCTGCCGCCCAAGGTCGTCATCGACCGGGACGGCGACCGCCCCCGCTGGCAACTCGACCGCTGATCCCACTGGAGCCCCCCGCCATGACCGACGCCCTGCACCGCCCGCCGGTGGTCAGCCGGATATCCGAACTCATCGGCCGCACCCCGCTGTTCGAACTCGCCCGCGCCGACAACGGGGCCCGCCTCCTGCTCAAGCTGGAGATGTACAACCCGACCGGCAGCGCCAAGATCCGGATGGCCCGCCAGATGGTCCTCGACGCCGAGGAGCGCGGCGAACTGCGCGAGGGCGGCCACATCATCGAGTCCACCTCCGGCAACACCGGCCTGGGCCTGGCCGTCGTCGCCGCCGAACGCGGCTACCGCTTCACCGCCGTCGTCGACCACCACGCCGCCGCCGACAAGCTGCGCGGCATGAAGGCCATGGGCACCGAACTCGTCTACGTCGACGAGGACGGCGGCGAGGACCTGCACACCGCCGCCCGCGAGGAACTCGCCGAGGAGATGGCCCGCGGCAAGGACAACACCTTCTTCACCGAACAGCACAACAACCCCAGCAACGCCGTCGGCTACTACGCGGTGGGCCGCGAGATCGCCCAGGCCCTGGACAACCGGGTCGACGTGCTGATCGGCGCCGTCGGCACCGGCGGCGGCCTGTGCGGCACCGGACTGGAACTGAAGAAGAGCGTCCCGGACCTCACCGTCGTCGGCGTCGAGCCCAAGGGCTCGATCGCGTTCGGCCCGCCCGCCCACGACTACTACCAGTCCGGCACCGGTACCCCCGAAGGCGCCACCATCGGGCTCCTGGTCGACTACGACCTCATCGACGAAGGGGTGAAGGTCGGCGACATCGAGGCCTTCGCCGCCGCCCGCGTCGTCGCCCGCCGCACCGGCCTGCTGATCGGCGGCTCCGCGGGCGGCGTCGTGTACGAGGCCCTCGCCCGGCTGCGGACCCTGCCGCCGGGCGCGGTTATGGTCGCCTTCATCAACGACGGAGGCGAGAAGTACATGGACACCGTCTTCAACGACGACTGGATGGCAGCCCGTTCCCTCGTCGACCCCGCCGTCGAAGCCGAGATCGACGAGACCCTCACCAAACTCCGCAGGCCGTGACTCCCAGAAGCGTGACCCTCACCATGCAGCAGTTGACCGTCCTCGCCCGCGACAGCCGGGCCCTGGCCGCCCTCGCCGTCCCGCTCGCCCTCACCCAACTCGCCCAGGTCGCCCTCACCACCACCGACACCGTCATGATGGGCGTGCTCGGCACCGAGGCCCTCGCGGCCGGCGGCCTCGCCCTCGTCGTCTTCAACCAGCTGCGCACCATGGGCGTCGGGCTGGTCACCTCGGTCGGCAACCAGGTCGCGGCCGCCGCCGCCCGCGCCGAGAAGGCCGAGGCACCCGAGGAGACCGCGGTGGCCGGGGACAGCACCGGGGCGCCGGAGAAGGCCGCCGCGGCCGGGGACAGCGCCGAGGTCCGAGGCCTGGTGCGGGCCGCGATGGCCGTCGCCACGCTCGCCGGCCTCGCCGGAGCCGTCCTGATGGTCCTCATCGGCCAGGCCGCGACCTGGCTCGGCCAGGACGCCACCGTCGCCCACCGCGCCCAGGGGATGCTCGCCGCGCTGGCGCCCGGCCTGCTCCCCTGCCTCTGGTTCCAGGCGATCCGTCAGTTCACCGTCGGCATGCGCCGCCCCCAGGCCCTGCTGCGGATCACCGTCGCCTCCGTCGCCGTCAACGCCGGGCTCAACTGGGTCTTCATCCACGGCACCTGGGGCCTGCCGACCCTCGGACTCACCGGCATCGGCGTCGCCACCAGCAGCGTCCACCTGCTCTCCTTCCTCGCCCTCCACGGCTCCGCCCGCCGCGACCCGCGGCTGGCCCCGCTGCTGAGCCTGGACTTCTGGCGGGCCGACCCGGCCACCGTGCGCCGCCTGCTCGGCCTCGGCGCCCCGATCGCCGCCACCTACGGCTCCGAGGCCGGGTTCTTCTCCGTCACCGCCCTGCTCGCCGGCAGCTTCGGCGCCGCCGCGCTCGCCGCCCACACCGCCGTCAACCAGCTGATCTACATCGTCTTCCAGGTCGCCGTCGGCCTCTCCCACGCGGCGTCCATCAACGTCAGCCGGGAGCTCGCCCTCGGCGAGTACGCCGCCGCCCGCCGGATCAAGAACACCGCCCTCGCCTGCGGCGCCGTCGTCACCACCCTCGTCGGCATCGCCTACCTCGCCGTCCCCGACCTCGTCCTGCGGCCCTACTTCGACGCCGGCTCGGCCGCCGACCGGCAGGGCCTGGAGATCGCCACCGGCCTGCTGACCGTCGTCGCCGTCCTGCAGTTCTTCGACTGCGCCCAGAACATCGGCGTCGGACTGCTGCGCGGCCTCGACGACACCCGGAGCGGCTTCCGCATCACCCTGATCGGCTACTGGCTCGTCGGCCTGCCCGCCGCCTGGCTGCTCGCCTACCCCCTCGGCGGCGAGACCCGCGGCCTCTGGCTCGGCCTGCTCATCGGCCTCGCCACCACCGCCGTCCTCCTCCTGCGCCGTTACGGCCTCGCCCTCACCGCCAGGGCCACCGCCCCGACCGGAGCACCCGTCGCGGGCTGAGGGCCCCGGCCAACGGTGGTGCGGCCGGCCCGTGGCGGGCCGCACCACCGGGGGCGACAGGTTGACGCCGGTGAACCCGCCGTCGGCGGGCGGGGACCGTGCAGCCCACCGAGGCCGCGGAGGCGGGGACGAGACAGCGCTCAGGGCCGTCACCGGGAGTTCCACGGTTCCGGGCTCGCGCGAGGCGGCTCCTCGGCGGAGGCGTACGGCCGCCGACGGCGGTGGCGCCGCTCGCCGAGGCCGGTGGGTCCGCCCGGCGCCGGTGGCACGCGGCGCCGGGCGGCCCGGTCGGGCCGCTACCGGCAGGCCCGCCCGCCGTGGTTCGCCTTCTTCTTCCGCCGGGCCTTCTTCTTGCGGGCGCGCTTGGACATCCTGCTCCTCCGGTCCTGTGGTGGGTCGTACGGTTCAGGCGGCCTGGCCGACCAGCTGGTCGGCGAGCCTGGCCAGCCGCTTCAGCGAGCGCTCCTCCCGCACGGACGCCGCCGCCTGCCCGACCGAACCACCCTCGTAGTAGGCGCCGTTGGCGACGGACGTCTCCGGCAGGCAGAGCCGTACCACGGCCGCCGCCCCCTCCGCCGCCGGCGCGCCGGTGCGGCCGTACAGCGGGAGCAGCGCGGTGGCGCACCGGCCCGGGTCCACGCTGACCGCGGTGATGCCGGAGCCGGCCGGGGCCATCTCGGCGGTCGCCATGGTGAGCGCGAGCTGTGACTGCGCGTACGCCGCGACCCGCGCGTACCTCTTCGCCCGGTGCGGGTCCGCCCAGTTCATCGAGGCCGTGCGGTGCAGCGCGGAGGACACGTTGACGATCCGGGCGTCGCCGGCCGCCGCCAGCGGCGCGCGCAGCAGCCTCGACAGCAGGTGCGCGGCCAGGAAGTTGACCTGGAGCGAGACCTCGTTGCCGTCCTCGGTGAGGGTGCAGCGCTCCGGCGCCGGCGCCGCGGCGTTGTTCACCAGCAGGTCCAGCGCCGGACAGTGCTCGACGACCGTGCGGGCGAGCGTCGCGACCTCCGCGAGGTGGGTGAAGTCGGCTGCCAGTTCGACGAGTTGGTCCCGCCGGGCGCCCGCGGCGACCAGCCGACCGACGGCGTCCTCCGCCTCGGCGGCGGTCCGGGCGTGCACCAGCACGGTCGCGCCGTGCCCGGCGAGCAGCCGGGCGGTCTCCCAGCCGATCCCGGAGGACGCGCCGGTGACGAGGGCGGTACGGGCGGACAGAACAGTGTCGGGCATGACCCATCCAAGGGGTGGAAGGCACCGGCGGGGTGGGGAGGCGGCACGGCACGGACCGTCCGGATCCGGGACCCGCGGTGCGGGGAAAGGGTGTGGTGCGAAGGGATGACGCGCGCCCGCCCCCCGGCCCACGGGACGGCCGGGGGCGGAGGGGCGGACGGCGGTGATCGGCACGGACCCGGTGGACGACACCGGACCCGTGCCGCGCGGCCGGCGGTGAGCGGGAAGGAGCTCGGTCCTACCGGACGGCGGTGGCGACCGCGACAGCGCCGTTCCGCGGCCGACTATGCGGCGGGCGGTCGTGGTGGCGGGTCGAGCGGTGCATGTGCTCCATCAAAGCCCGACCACGTGCCCGGGACAAGCGCGTTCACCCTCCCTGACGAACCCCTGACACCCGGCCGCCGCTTCCCTGACGCCTCCTTGACGCGCGCGCCGCCCGCCCCCGCGGCCCCCGCCGGGGTCCCCGCCGGGGTCCCCGGGCGCGATGCCCGCGGGGCCGTCGCGGTGCGCCGCGACGGCCCCGCGGACCCGTCTCCCTCGCCCTCGTCATCGGCGCCGCCCCAGGCGGGCACCTCCGAGGACCAGGGCGACGACGAAGAGCACCGCGCCGATGACGAGCAGCCACAGCAGGCCCTTCACCAGTGCCCCGACGAAGCCGAACACCACGGCGATGAGCAGGATGAACAGGAACAGGGCCACGACGGCTCCTCCCTTCTCGGTCGTTGCGTTCGACGGACGTCGCGTTCGATGGTCAAGGCGCCGCTCAGCCGTCGTGCTTCAAGGCGCCCTTGACGCGGTCTGCCACGGCCTGAGCGGCGCCCTTGACGCCTTCGACCGCCTGCTTGGCCTTCGCCTCGGCCCGGTCGGCCTGGCCTTCGCCCTTCAGCTCCTGGTCGCCGGTCAGGTCGCCCAGTTTCTCCTTCGCCTTCCCGACCGTCTCCTGCACCTTGTTCGAAGGCTCACCCATGGCTTCCTCGCTTCGCTTGTCCGATATGCGGATCAATCCGCCGGTTTTCGACGTTTGCCCGCCCCTGCGCTTCCCATGCGCCGATTCGGGGGCGATCTTCGGAAGGCGCCGCGATCAGGCGGCTCCGGTCACGGCGGGTGCACGGGAGACCGGGGCCCGGCCGGACGGCCACGGGCGCGCCGACCCGTTCCGGCCCCCACCCGCCCACGGCGGACGCCTCCGTACCGCACCGTCCGAACGCCGGACGGACCGCCGTCGGGTACCGCCCCCTCACGCGGCGGCATCGGCCCGTCGCCCCGAACGGCCGGCCCGAGGGGTACCGGCGGTCCGGCCGGACGGCCGACCCGCCCCGGGCACCCGGCGCCAGGCGCGGGCGGCCAGGACGCCGGAGCCCAGGGCGACGGCGCCGAGTGCGGCGGAGGCCGCGGTGAGACCCAGGGCGGCGCCGAGCCAGCCGGCCAGGGGGTAGGTGAGCAGCCAGCAGCCGTGGGAGAGGGAGAACTGGGCCGCGAAGACCGCCGGAAGGTCCTCCCTGGCCACCGAGTCGCGCAGCACCCGGCCGGTGGGGGTGAGGATCAGCGAGCCGACCGCGCCGAAGGCGGCCCAGACGGCGAGCAGCGCGGGCCAGCGCCAGCCGGCCGGCCCGGCGGCGGTGAGCGCGGCGAGCAGGGCGAGGAGTCCGACGATGCCGAAGGCCGCCGGGAGCATGACGGCCCGGTCCGGCACCCGTTCCAGCACCCGGGGCAGCAGCAGCGCCACGGCCATCGACCCGGCCCCGTAGGCGCCGAGCGCGATCGGGACGTCGGTGGCGGCGCGGCCGAGCTGGTCGCGGACGTAGACGACGGTGTTGACGATCACCATGGCGCCGGCGGCGGCCGCCGCGAGGTCCAGGGCGAGCATCGCCCGCAGCCGGGGCACCGCGAGGAACAGCCGGGTGCCCCGGGCGGACCTGGCGAGGACTCCCCCGGCCGCCCCCGCCCCCTCGGTCCCCGCCCCCTCGGTCCGCGCCCCTTCGGCCCCCGCCCGCTCGGCCCCGGCCCGGTCGCGGGGGAACGGCTTGGGCAGAACGGCGGAGAGCACCAGGGCGGCGGAGCCGAGGAACCCGGCGGCGGTGCCCCAGAACAGCCAGTTGTAGCTGATCAGCGCCAGCAGGGCCGCGGCGAGCACCGGGCTGACCAGGCTCTCGGTGTCATAGGCGAGCCGGGACAGCGACAGGGCCCGGGTGTACTCGCGCTCCTCGGGCAGCACCTCGGGGATCACCGACTGGAAGGCCGGGGTGAAGGCGGCCGAGGCGGACTGCAGGACGAAGATCAGCGCGTAGACCTGCCACACCTCAGTGACGAAGGGCAGGGTGAGGGCCACCGCGGCCCGGACGAGGTCGGAGGCGGCCATCAGCCTCCGGCGCGGGATGCGGTGGGCCAGCGCTCCGACCACCGGGGCGATGCCGACGTACGCCAGCATCTTGATCGCCAGGGCGGTGCCGAGCACCGACCCGGCTCCCGCTCCGGCGAGGTCGTACGCGAGGAGGCCCAGCGCCACCGTGGCGAGGCCGGTGCCCACCAGGGCGACGATCTGGGCGGCGAACAGGTGCAGATAGGTGCGGTTGCGCAGCACGGACAGCATGACGGGACCCCGCTCGGACTGGGCGCAGCAGGACGACACGACCAGGATAGGTCAACATGTGCACGCATGTGCACATGTTGACTCGAAAAGGGCCCGCACCCCGGAGGGTACGGGCCGGAACTCGTCGGAACGGGCCGTCCGGCGACTCCTCGGGGCGGGGCCGCTCAGTCGTGCGGCGGGAGCTCGCCGATCTGGTGGTCGGCGGCACTCAGCGCCTCGTCGACCAGCCTGCGCAGATGGCCGTGGCGCAGCGCGTACACGACGCGCCGGCCGTCCTTGCGGGCCGTGACCAGGCCCGCCAGCCGGAGCTTGGAGAGGTGCTGGCTGACCGAGGTCCGGGGGGCTCCGGTCGCCTCGGTGAGCGTGGTCACGTCGGCCTCACCGGCGCTCAACCGCTGGAGCAGGGCCAGCCGGGTGCGGTCCGCGAGCAGCGCCAGGATGCCGGCCGCGGCCTCCAGCCGCTCGTCGTCCCGTTGCTCCTGCGCAGGGTGTGCACCTGATATCCGAAGGCTGCCGCTCATGGCGACATCGTAGGGCCCCGGGCCCGACCTGCCGAAGCGCGGCCGCACCGGCCCCGGCACGACCGGGCCGGAGGAGCCGCCGTGGACTCCTCCGGCCCGGTCGTCACACCGTGGCTGTCACCTCACGCGTTCAGACCCCAGAGGTAGCCGGGTACGGGGGTGTAGCGGCCGTACGGGCGCCAGTCGTCGCCCGGCGGGCAGGGGGTGGGCGGGCACGGCGGCGGCGGGCACTCCTGACTGTCCTCGACCGTGATCGCCACGCACGGGCAGTCCTCGGTCAGCTCGACCGTGGTCACCGCGGGTTGCGGCAGCTGGTAGCCGACGGGTGCGGAGACCTCCTGCCAGTAGTACGTCCCCAACGGCAGGTTGTCGGCGGAACAGACACCCGACGCCGGGGTCACGCAGGGCGCGCCGACGGCGGTGTCCGGGTTCGCCCCGGTCGTCTGCAGCCCCGGCACCCCGTTGCTCTCACGCCACAGCTGGAACGTCGCACCCGCCAGCGGCTTTCCGGTGTCGGCGTCGACCTTGGTGACGGAGGTGGAGCCGGTCGGAGCGGCCGTCTTCACGTCCTTGACGGTCACCTGGACGTTCGGCCGGGCGGCGTCCAGCACCACGGTCTCCACCCCCGGCTGCGGCAGGTCGTACCCGGGAGGCGCCTGGGTCTCCTGCCAGTAGTACGTCCCCAACGGCAGGTTGTCGGCGGAACAGACACCCGTCGCCGGCGTCACACAGGGCGAGCCCACGGCGGTGTCCTGGTTCACCCCGGTCGTCTGCAGCCCCGACACCCCGTTGCTCTCGTGCCACAGCTGGAAGACCCCGCCCGCCAGCGGCTGCCCCGTGACGGAGTCGACCTTGGTGACGGTGGTGGAGCCGGTCGGAGCGGTCGTCTTCACGTCCCTGACGGTGACCTGGATGTTCTGCCCGTCGGTGTCGAGCACCACGGTCTCCACCGCCGGCTGCGGCAGGTCGTACCCGGGCGGGGCCTCGGTCTCCTGCCAGTAGTACGTCCCCAGCGGAAGGCCGTCCGCGACGCAGGCGCCCGACGCGGGGGTGACGCAGGCGGAGCCGACGGCGGTGTCGGGGTTCGCCCCGGTCGTCTGCAGCCCCGCGACGCCGTTGCTCTCGCGCCACAGCTGGAACGTCGCACCCGCCAGCGGCTGCCCGGTGACGGAGTCGACCTTGGTGACGGTGGTGGCTCCGGTGGGAGCGGTGGTCCGGGCGTCGGTCACGGTGACCGCGACGTTCTGCCCGTTGGTGTCCAACAGTACGGTGGTGACGTTGAGTTCGGGCAGGTCGTACCCGGGCGGGGCGGCCGTCTCCTGCCAGTAGTAGGTGCCCAGCGGCAGGCCGGTCGCGGAGCAGACACCCGACGCCGGGGTCACGCACGGCGACCCGACGGCGGTGTCCGGGTTCGCCCCCGTCGCCTGCAACCCGGCGACCCCGTTGCTCTCACGCCACAGCTGGAACGTCGCACCGGCCAGCGGCTGCGAGGTGGCGGAGTCGGTCTTCGTCACGCTGGTCGACCCGGTCGGGGCGGCGGTCTCGGTGTCGGCGACGGTGACCGGGGCGTCCTGCCCGTTGGTGTTCAGCACGACGGTGGTGACGTTGAGTTCGGGCAGGTCGTACCCGGGCGGGGCGGCCGTCTCCTGCCAGTAGTAGGTGCCCAGCGGCAGGCCGGTCGCGGAGCA
>NZ_JBSFWR010000094.1:20076-33119 GCF_053594915.1 Kitasatospora sp. NPDC002543
GTCACGCACGGCGACCCGACGGCGGTGTCCGGGTTCGCCCCCGTCGCCTGCAACCCGGCGACCCCGTTGCTCTCACGCCACAGCTGGAACGTCGCGCCCGCCAGCGGCTGCGAGGTGGCGGAGTCGGTCTTCGTCACGCTGGTCGACCCGGTCTCGACGACCGGGCTCCGGGCGTCCCCGACGGTGACCGGGACGTTCTGCCCGTCGGTGTCGAGCACCACCGTCGTCACGGCGGGCTGCGGGAGGTCATAGCCGGGTGGGGCCTGGGTCTCCTCCCAGTAGTAGGTGCCCAGCGGGAGGTCGGCGGCGGAGCAGAGGCCGTTCCTCGCGGTGGTGCAGGGGGCGCCCACCTTGGTGTCCGGGGTGGTCCCGGCGGTCTGCAGGCCCGCCACGCCGTTGGTCTCGCGCCACAGCTGGAAGACCGCGCCCGCCAGGGTCTGGCCGGTGGCGGAGTCGGTCTTCGTCACGCTGGTGGAGCCGGTGGGGGCCGGCGGGTTGCCGCAGTCCGGGAGGTCGCCGTTGAAGGGGTAGGCGTGGAACTCGGTGCCGGTCGTGCCGCCGCCGGAGTTGTGCAGCAGCGAGCCGGTGGTGAAGAACCGTCCGTTCAGGCCTGGCAGGCCCATGGTGGCGGTGCTGGCCGGGTTGCCGACCAGTACGCTGCCCTGGAACTGGCCCGATCCCACGAGGCTGACGGTGGTCGCGGTGGGGAAGTTCCACAGCAGCCGCTCGCGCAACTGGTTCCACGGGTCGGTGTCGGCGAGGCTGCCGCTGTACGTGTTGATGGTGCGGGCGGCGCCGGTGAGGTTGACGAGCACGGTCGCGTTGGCGGGGATCCCGGCGAAGACGATGCCCTGGGTGGAGCCGCCGCGCCCGACGAGGTCGAAGTCGACGTTGAAGACCTGGAGGGCGGAGGTGCCGTCGCCGGTGAACAGGGTCTGGTACCCCTGGTTGACGGCGGTTCCGGTGGCGGGCCGGGGTGTGCCGACGCCGGCGTAGCAGGTGCTCGCGGTCTGCAGTTCGCCGCGCAGCGGTGTGTAGGCGGCCACGGCCTGCGGGTCCTGGATCTTCGTGCCGGTGATGGTGCCGGTGGCCGTGCCCGCGTAGCGGACGACGCCGCCTTCGGCGAGGAGGTTCTGTCCGGGGGCCACGGTGACGTTGCCGCCGGCGGTGAGGAAGTCGGCCCCGTCCGGCGGCGGCACGCGGGAGCCGACGCCGACGATGCCGATGTTGTACACGGAGCTGACTCCGGCGGCCTTGCTCATGTCGAAGTTGCCGAGGGTCACGACGTGCCCCTCGGCTTCCGCGGCCGATTCCCGGACGCTGAAGTCTCCGCCGACGAAGATGTTCACGCCGGCGTCGCGGCCGGCGAAGGGGCCGTTGTTGACCGGTGGGAACGTGGCCGGACAGTCCGCGCCCAGGCAGGGCCCGAGGCCGCCCGGGAGGCCGGCCGCCTGGGCGGCCGTCGGTGCGACGAGCGACATGCCAAAGGGGACGAGCGTCAGGGCCAGGGCGGTGCCCACCGCCCTGCCGAATCGGCGTCTCCAGGTGAGGGTCGTCACCGGATCCTGACTGGGCTTCACCGCAGTCCTTTCATCATATGAATGTAAGAGGGGCCCTCGGAGTGTGCTCAACCGGGACCCCGCGCAGCGGTGACGCGCCGACGGTTTCCTCCGTCCGCCGCACCAGGTGCACCCGATCGGAGGCACCGGCCTCGGCGGCGGCCGTCCGGCAGGGTCTCCCGGCCCCTGATTGGGGCCCTCCGGCCCTGACGCGCCGTCAGTGGAGGCCCCCATCCTGGACGCGTCGGGGCCCGTCCCGCCGTCTCGCCCGAACGACACCACGAGTCCCCGGAGGACCCGCATGTTCTGCTTCCAGTGCGAACAGACCGACCGCGCCGGCGCCACCCCCGGCTGCGCCGGTCCGCTCGGCAACTGCGGCAAGGATTCCCCCACTTCGGACCTCCAGGACCTGCTGATCCACGCGGTCAAGGGCATCTCCCAGTACGCCGCGAAGGCCCGCGCCCTCGGCGACCCGGACGACGAGGCCACCGCCTTCGTCCTCTACGCGGTCTTCACCACGCTCACCAACGTCAACTTCAACCCCACCCGCTTCGCCGCCCTGATCCAGCTGGCCGTCGGCGTCCGCAACCGGGCCCGGGACCGGTACGAGCGGGCCGCGCGCGCCGCCGGACAGGAACCGGAGACCCTCACCGGACCGGCCGCCTGGACCCCGGGGGCGGACCCGGCCGCGCTGGTGGGCCAGGCTCCCGGCGTCCGGGTGGACATCGGGCTCCCCCTGGTCGGGCCGGAGGTGGTCGGGCTCCGCTCGCTGCACCTCTACGCGCTCAAGGGCATCTGCGCCTACGCCCACCACGCCGACGTGCTCGGCCGCCGCAGCGCCGAGGTCCTCGGCGGCGTCGAGGAGGCCCTCGCCTACCTGGCCGGCGAGCCGACCGACCCCGCCGAGCTGCTGGAGCGCGCCGTCGGCCTCGGGCGGCTGAACCTCGCGGCCATCGAACTACTCGACGCCGCCAACACCGGCACCTACGGCCCCCAGCAGCCCACCGCCGTCCGCACCACCCCCGTCGCCGGGAAGGCCATCCTGGTCAGCGGCCACGACCTGCGGGATCTGGAGGCCGTCCTGGTGCAGACCCGGGACCAGGGCATCAACGTCTACACCCACGGCGAGATGCTGCCCGCGCACGCCTACCCGCTGCTCAAGGCCCACCCGCACCTGGCCGGCAACTACGGCGGCGCCTGGCAGGACCAGCAGCAGGAGTTCGCCGCCTTCCCCGGCCCGATCCTGATGACCTCCAACTGCGTCATCGAACCGCACGTCAGCTACCGCCGCCGGATCTTCACCGCCGGACCGGTCGGCTGGCCCGGGGTCAGGCACCTCGCCGACCACGACTTCCGCCCGCTGATCCAGGCCGCCCACGCCCTGCCGGGGTTCCCGGAGACCGCGGCCGAGGAGGAGGCCGTCACCGTCGGCTTCGGCCGGGACGCCGTGCTCGCCGTCGCCGACCAGATCGTCCACGCGGTCCGGCAGGGCGACATCCGGCACTTCTTCCTGATCGGCGGCTGCGACGGCCCCACCCCCGGACGCGACTACTTCACCGACTTCGCGCTCGGCGCGCCCCGGGACACCGTGGTGCTCACCCTCGGCTGCGCCAAGTACCGCTTCAACCGGCACGACTTCGGCGAGATCGCGGGCCTGCCCCGGCTGCTCGACGTCGGCCAGTGCAACGACACCTACTCCGCCATCCGGATCGCCACCGCGCTCGCCGACGCCTTCGCGTGCGAGGTCGACGACCTGCCGCTCACCCTGGCGCTGTCCTGGACCGAGCAGAAGGCCGTCGCGGTGCTGCTCACCCTGCTCGCGCTGGGCATCCGCACCATCCACCTCGGCCCCTCGCTGCCCGGCTTCCTGACCCCGGCCCTGGTGGACGAGCTGGTCAGGCGGTTCGACCTGCGGGTGATCGGCGACCCGGCGGCCGACCTGGCCGCCGCCCTCGAACGGACGGCACCGTGAGCACGGCCGGCCCGGGGGAGGCCGCCGGCACCCACCCGGTCGCCGTCACCACCAGGGACGGCGGCCTGCTGGAGTTCGACTGCGCCCCCGGCCGCAGCGTCCTGGAGGCCGCGGCGCGGGCCGGCGCCACCCTGCCGGCCTCCTGCCGCCGGGGCACCTGCGGCTCCTGCCACGCCACGGTCACCGACGGCCCGTACGACCTGGGCCCGCACAGCGAGCAGGCCCTCCCGCCGGGCGGCCGCGAACGCGGCGAGGTCCTGCTCTGCCGCACCTTCCCGTGCGGGCCGCTGACGGCCGCACTGCCGTACGAGCGGTCCCGCATCCTGTACGGCGACATCCCGGCCCGCGAGGCCGTCGTCACGGCGGTGGACCGGGTCACCTCGGACACCGTGCGGCTGGAGCTGCGCCTCGACGACCCGGACTGCCAGTTCGACCCGGGCCGGTTCATGGAGCTCCAGGCCCCGGGCAGCGAGGTGAAGCGCGCCTACTCCCTCGCCAACACCGGCAACTGGGAGGGCCGGCTGGAGTTCTACGTCCGGCTGCGGGAGGGCGGGCACTTCTCCTCGTACCTCGCCGACCGGGCCCGCCCGGGCGACCGGCTCACCGCGCACGGCCCGCAGGGCGCCTTCGGCCTGCACGAGACCGGCCTGCGGCCGCGCTGGTTCGTGGCCGGCGGCACCGGCCTGGCCCCGCTGCTGGCGATGGTCCGCCGGATGGCCGAGTGGCAGGACTCGCAGCCGGCCCGGCTGTTCCTCGGTGTCAACGAGCCGCAGGACGTCTTCGGGCGCGAGGAACTCGACGCCGTGGCAGTCGAGTTGCCCGGATTCCGGTACGAGGTCTGCGTCCGGAAGCCGGGCCCCGGCTGGTCCGGGCCGACCGGCACCCCGGCGGACCTGCTGGCCGCCGCCCTGCCCGAACTCGGCGGCACCGCACCGGACCTGTACGTCTGCGGACCGCCGCCCCTGGTCGACGCGGTGCTGCACACCGCCGCCCTGCACGGGGTGCCGCCCGAGCAGGTGCACCGGGAGCTCTTCCTGGCCACCTGACCGGCATGCCCCCGGCCCCCGCGGCCGCCGCCGAGCACCTCGGCGGCGGCCCGCCGCTACCGCGAACTGCCCTCCGTGGCCTGCGCGTTGTACTCGGCGAGGGTCTCCCGGGTGAAACCGAAGAACCAGGTGGCCAGGAAGCCCGCGACGTACCCGGTCAGCAACCCGCCGCCGTACACGGCCGCACTCGCGAGCAGCCCGTGCGGGCCGGCCAGCAGCGGGAAGAGCGCCCAGCCGGAGGGGCCGATCGCGGTGGAGCCCACCGCGTCGCCGAGCTGGCCGGCCACCCCGACGAAGGCGCCGCCGGCCGCGCCGCCGACGCAGGCGGTCACGAACGGGCGCCCCAGCGGCAGGGTGACGCCGTAGACCAGGGGCTCGCCCACGCCGAGCAGGCCGGCCGGGAGGGCGGACCTGATGGTGGCCCGGATCGAGGCGTTGTGGCGCAGCCGAAGGTAGACGGCCACCGCGCAACCGACCTGCCCCGCACCGGCCATGGCGAGGATCGGCAGCAGGACGGTGGAGCCCTGCTGCTGGATCAGGGTGGTGTGGATCGGGATCAGCGCCTGGTGCAGGCCGAGCATCACCAGCGGCAGGAAGAGGCCGCCGAGCACCAGCCCGGCGAGCAGGCCGCCGTGGGCGAGCAGCCAGGTGGCGGCGTGGCCGATGCCGGTGGAGACCTCCCCCGCGAGGAACATCAGGCCGTACAGCGCGGCCAGCCCGCCGAGCAGGACGGTGACCGTGGGGGTGACCAGGACGTCCAGGGCGGCCGGCACCAGCCTGCGCGTCCAGCGCTCCAGGTGGACGGCCAGCAGGGCGGCGCCGAGTGCGCCGACCACGCCGCCCTGCCCGGGGGTGAGGTGGTGGCCGAAGGCCTCCACCTTGGCGACCCCGGCGTAGACGACGACGCCGGCCACCGCCCCGCCGAGCACCGGGGTGCCGCCGAACTCCTTCGCCGTGTTGTAGCCGACGAAGACGGCGATCAGGGACATGAACCCGGAGGAGACCGGGCCCAGGGCGGTGACCAGCGCCGGCGCCCAGCCGAGGTTGGCGAGGGCCCCGGCGAGGCCGGCGACGATCCCGCAGCCGATCAGGGCGGGGATCAGCGGGACGAAGATGTTCGCGATCCGGCGCAGCGCCAGTTTCACCGGGGTCGCGTTGCGCGCCCGGGCCCGCGCCCGAAGGCCTTCGCCACGCCCGGCGAGGTCCTCGGCGGTGGGGGCGGCGCCCGGTCCGGCCCGTCCGTCCGCTCCCTTCCCGCCGTCCGGTTCCGCCCCGTCCGCCCGTTCCCCGCCGGCCGCTCGGGCCGGTTCGGCCTCCAGGAGGCGGCGCAGTTGCGCGGTGACCCCGGCGACGGCGGCGGGGCCGAGCACGATCTGGTAGGTGTCGTCCTCGACCGTGCCCAGGACCGCCGGAAGCGCCCGGAGTGCCTCGGTGTCCACCGGGGAGCGGTCCGCCAGGCCCAGCCGCAGCCGGGTCATGCAGTGGGCGACCGAGCGGATGTTGGCGGCGCCACCGACGAGCGGCAGGATCGCCTCGGCCACGGAGCGGTTCTTCTCGTCCGACATGCCGGGGGACGTACCCGGCCGCTCCCCCGGCTCAACCGCCGCTGTGCGCCGCGGTCCTGAGCCGGGCCACCGTCCGCGGGGCGGCGCCGGGGCCGTCCGTCCGGTCCGGGAGCGGGTCGTCCTCGGCTCCCGTGCCGCGCACCCGGTGCACGTAGCGGTCGATCAGGTGGCGCAGCACGGTGACGGTGGTGACGACGTCCGGTTCGGGGACGCCGTCCAGGGCGCCGGCGAGTCCGGCGATGTTGGCCTGTTTCAGGCGGTCCAGCAGTTCCCGCCCGTCGGGGGTGATGGCCACCTGGCGGGCCCTGCGGTCCTGGGCGTCCAGGCTGCGTTCCACCAGCTGCTGGCCCTGGAGGCGGTCGATCTGGCGGGTGACGTGCGAGGGTTTGACCATCAGGCGGTCGGCCAGGTCGCTCACCCGGCTGGCTCCCGCGCACTCGGCGAGCGCGCGCAGCAGGTAGACGTCCGAGCGGGCGGCGGTGATGCCGGCCCGGGCGGTGCGGCGCTCGTGCTCCTGCGAGCGCGTCAGCAGGTAGGCCAGCGTGGCGAGTACGTCCTCCAGGCCGTCCAGCCCGTCCGTGCCCTCCGGCTCGGGGGCGGTGGTCCGGTCGTCTCCGGCGTCTTCTTCGTCCGACATGGAGGAACTGTAGCGATCCGGTTCGAACGGCGGCCGGTGCGGAGAGTCACAGCCTGGTTTCGGACAGATTCGACGGACGTCCGGCACGCCCTTTCGCCACCACGGAACGCGAGTTAGCGTGACGTTCAGTTAGTTGCTTTGGGCACGTAAATACGCCCGGCCTCCATCGAGAAGGGGATTCACCGATGGCCACCGCCGAGAAGACCCCGCGGTTCTCCCACCCCGCCGCCCGCGGCACCTGCCCGTTCGACCCGCCGCCCGCCTACGACCAGGCCCGGCAGGAGGAGCCCGTCAGCCGCGTCACCCTGTGGGACGGCTCCACGAGCTGGATGGTCACCCGCCACGAGGACATCAAGGCCGTCCTCTCCGACGGCAGGTTCAGCTCCGACTCCACCCGGCCCGGCTTCCCGTTCATCAGCGCGGGCGCCCGCCAGCTGAACAACGGCCGGCCGACCATCATCCGGATGGACGCCCCCGAGCACACCCACTTCCGCCGGATGCTGACCGGCGAGTTCATGATCAAGAAGGTCCAGGCGCTGCGCCCCGAGGTCCAGCGGATCGCCGACGACCTGCTCGACCGGATGACCGACGGACGCTCCGAGGCCGACCTGGTCCGCGAGTTCGCCCTGCCGCTGCCGTCCCTGGTCATCTGCCTGCTGCTCGGCGTCCCCTACCAGGACCACGACTTCTTCCAGGAGTGCAGCCGCGTCCTGCTGCGCCGCGACTCCACCGCCGAGGCCGTCGCCGACGCCCAGGCACAACTCGTCGACTACCTGGTCCGGCTCACCGAGAGCAAGCGCACCCGGCCCGACGACGGCATCCTCAGCCGCCTCGTGGAACGCGGCGAGCTGAGCACCGAGGAGATCGGCGGGATGGGCCGGCTGCTGCTGATCGCCGGACACGAGACCACCGCGAACATGACCGCGCTCTCCGTGCTCGCCCTGCTGCGCAACCCCGACCAGCTCCACCACCTGCGCGAGCACCCCGAAGCCGTGCCCGGCGCGGTCGAGGAGCTGCTGCGCTACCTGACCATCGTGCACTCCGGCCTGACCCGGGTCGCCACCGAGCCCGTCGAGCTGGGCGGCGCGCGGATCGAGCCGGGCGACGGCGTCATCTGCATGGTCAACACCGCCAACCGGGACGAGAAGGAGTTCCCGGACGGCGACGAACTCGACCTCACCCGCGACGCCCGCCGCCACCTGGCCTTCGGCTTCGGCATCCACCAGTGCCTCGGACAGCCGCTCGCCCGGCTGGAGTTGCAGATCGCGCTGGCCACCATCCTGCGCAGACTGCCCCAACTGCGCCTGGCCGTACCGTTCGAGGAGGTCCGCTTCCGCGGCGAGATGCTCATCTACGGCGTCCACGAGCTGCCGATCTCCTGGTGACCTGCCCCTCAGGAATCCCTCCCGCCACACCAACCCACCGACTCTGCACCGTCGTTCGAAGCAGATCGAACCGTCAGAGATGTTCCGAAGGGAAGACCATGCTCGTCCGGATCGACCAGGACAAGTGCTGCGGCGCGGGTCACTGCGTGCTCGCCGCCCCCGACGTCTTCGACCAGCGCGAGGAGGACGGCATCGTCGTCCTGCTCGACGCCGAACCGCCCGCCGAACTCCACCAGGCCGTCCGGGACGCCGCCGCGGTCTGCCCCGCCACGGCCATCCACCTGGACCAGGGGTGACCGCGCTGCAGGACGTGGTCGTGGTCGGCGCCGGCGCGGCCGGACTGCACGCCGCCGAGGCGCTGCGCCGCGCCGGCTACGACGGCCGCCTCACCCTGATCGGGGCCGAGCCGGAGGCGCCGTACGACCGGCCGCCGCTGTCCAAGCACCTGCTCGGCGGGGAATGGCAGCCCGACCGCCTGGCCCTGCGCGGCCCCGAAGCGCTGGAGGAGCTCCGGCTCGACCTGCGCCTCGGGGTCCGGGCCGAGCGGCTGGACCACCGGGAGCGGACGGTCCGGCTCTCCGACGGCCGGCGGGTGCGCGGCGACGCCGTCGTCGTGGCCACCGGGGTCCGCCCGCGCCGGCTCCCCGGCGCCGACGCCCCGCTGCCCGGCGCACACGTCCTGCGCACCCTCGCCGACGCCCTCGCCCTGCGCGAGGAACTGCGCTCCGGCGTACGGCTGTTGGTGGTCGGCGGCGGACTGCTCGGCGCCGAGGCGGCGGCCACCGCCGTCGGGCTCGGCGCCGAGGTGACCTGGCTGACCTCCACCGCCACGCCGCTGGCCGCCGTCCTCGGCACCGAGACGGCCGCGCTGCTGGCCGGCCTGCACCGCGAGCACGGAGTGCGCCTGCACCGGGGCACCGCCACCGCGCTGCTGGACCGCAACGGCCGGGCCGCCGGCGTACGGCTGGACGACGGCACCGACCTGGCGGCCGACGCCGTGCTGATGGCCGTCGGATCCGAGCCGGCCACCGAGTGGCTGGCCGGCAGCGGCGTCCCGCTGGACGACGGCGTGGTCTGCGACGCCTACTGCTCGGCCGGCCCCGGCGTCTGGGCCGCCGGGGACGCCGCCTCCTGGCCCGACCCGCGCACCGGCCGCCACCGGCGCGTCGAACAGCGCACCAACGCCACCGAGCAGGCCGTACAGGCGGCCCGGAACCTGCTGGCCGGCCCGGACGGCGTCCGGCAGGCCTACCAGCCGGTCCCGTACCTGTGGACCGACCAGTACGGGCTGCGGGTCCAGGCCTTCGGCCGGCCCGGCGGCGCCGAGCGCTTCGAGGTGGTCGACGGCAGCCTGGAGGAACGCCGCTACGCCGCCGTCTGCGTGCGCGACGGCGTGGTCACCGGCGCGGTGGGGATCGCCGCCGCCCGGGCGCTGCGCGGGCTGCGCGCCCACGTGGCGGCACACGACCCGTGGCCGCTCGAACCGGCCTGAGGCGCCTGCTCCGAGGACCGTCCCCGCCCGCCGCCGCGCCCGCCAACCGGGCGAGGCGGCGGGCGGCGCGGCATGGTGCGCGGGCCTCGGGACGGCGGCGCCCGGAGACTGGTGGCCCGCAGCCGGCCAGGGGAGAACACACATGGACGACCGCAGCCGCCGAACCGCCCCGGTGCCCGCGGCCCCCGCCCCGGGCCCGGGGGTGGGCGGCCGGGCCGGAGTCCTGGGCACCGCGCTGGCCGCCGTACTCGCCTTCTCCCTCTCCACCGGCTCGTGGCAGTGGTTCTCCGGCTACATCGGGCTGACCCTCCTCGCGGTGGTCCTCTCCTCCACCCACCCGCCGACCCGGGCGACGGACGCCGAGGCCGGCTTCCTCCGGAGCCTCGCCGCCTACGCCATGGTCATCGGCCTCGCCGTCGCCCTCACCCTGGCCCCCGCGATGCAGCGCTGGCCCTGGCTCTTCCCGATGCCGCACACCCGCGACGAGTGCCCCCACCTGGGCGACTACGCGCGGTGGCAGGCCCGGGCCGCCCTCGGCGACCAGGCCGTCCACGACGGCCCCGCACTCGCCGCCGCCCAGGCCCAGCAGGCCGGACGCGCGGTCGCCGACTGCCTGGCCGCCACCACGACGCTCTGGCTGCCGGTCTACGCCCTGGGCGCCGCCCTGCTGACCGCGGCCGCCGTCCTGCTGACGGACCGGGCCCGCACCCGGCGGCAGCCGTCCGCGGCCGCCGAGAACTGACGGGCCGCGCCCGCCCGGCCACGGCGCGCTCCCGCGCACGCCGCGCCGCTCCCCCGAGCCCCGGCAGCGCCCTGGCACCGGAACACCCCTCGGACTATCGTTAGTTGGCGGAAGCTATCGAAATCCCACTCCGACCCGACGGCCCCGGGGCCAGGCCGGGTCCGGGCCAGGCCAGGGCGGGCCGAAGCGGCCGGCAGGAGGCAGCGGTGGCGACAGGACTCTCCGGCGGCGGCAGGACCGGGCGGCCGCGCCCGGCCCGTACCGGCGTGGAGCCGGACCACCCCCGGTACAAGTGGGTGGCACTGTCCAACACCACGCTCGGCACCCTGATCGCCACCATCAACGCGTCGATCGTGCTGATCTCGCTGCCCGCGATCTTCAACGGCATCGGCCTGGACCCGCTCCGCCCGGGCAACGTCAGCTACCTGCTGTGGATGCTGATGGGCTACATGCTGGTCACCGCCGTCCTGGTGGTCACCCTCGGCCGGCTCGGCGACATCCACGGCCGGGTGCGGATCTACAACGCCGGCTTCCTGATCTTCACCCTCACCTCGGTGGCGCTCTCCCTCGATCCGCTGCACGGCGGGCCGGGGGCGCTGTGGCTGATCGGCTGGCGGGTCGTACAGGCGGTCGGCGGCTCGATGCTGATGGCCAACTCGGCGGCGATCATCACCGACGCCTTCCCGGCCCACCGGCGCGGCACGGCGCTCGGCGTCAACATCGTCGCGGGCATCGCCGGTTCCTTCATCGGCCTGGTCCTCGGCGGGCTGCTGGCCGAGTGGAACTGGCGCTCGATCTTCTGGGTCAACGTGCCGATCGGCCTGCTCGGCACCGTCTGGGCCTACCGGTCGCTGCGCGACACCGGGGTGCGCAAGCCGGCCCGGATCGACTGGTGGGGCAACGTCACCTTCGCCGTCGGCCTGACCGCCCTGCTCGCCGCGATCACCTACGGCATCCAGCCGTACGGCGGCCACACCATGGGCTGGACCAGCCCCTGGGTGCTGGCCGGGCTGTTCGGCGGGGTGGCGCTGCTCGCCGTCTTCTGCCGGGTCGAGTCCCGGACCGCCGAGCCGATGTTCCCGCTCTCGCTCTTCCGCGACCCGGTCTTCGCCGGTGGCAACGCCGCCACCCTGCTCGGCTCGATCGCCCGCGGCGGGCTGCAGTTCATGCTGATCATCTGGCTCCAGGGGATCTGGCTCCCGCTGCACGGCTACGACTACGCCGACACCCCCCTGTGGGCCGGCATCTACCTCGTCCCGCTGACCGTCGGCTTCCTGGCCGCCGGGCCGGTCGCCGGCTACCTCTCGGACCGCGCCGGGGCCCGGCTCTTCGCCGCCGGCGGCCTGGTGGTGATGGCGCTCTCCTTCGCCGGGCTGCTCCTGCTGCCCACCGACTTCGGCTACCCGTGGTTCGCCGTGCTGGTCTTCCTCAACGGCCTGGGCGGCGGCCTGTTCGCCGCCCCCAACACCTCGCTGATCATGTCCAGCGTGCCGGCCGCCGCCCGCGGAGCCGCCTCCGGCATGCGGGCCACCTTCCAGAACGCCGGCATGGTGCTGTCGATCGGGGTCTTCTTCTCCCTGATGGTGGCCGGCCTGGCCGGCTCGCTGCCGCACACCCTCACCGCGGGACTGACCGCCCAGGGCGTGCCCGCCGCCGACGCCCACGCCGTCGCCTCGCTGCCGCCGGTGGGCACCCTGTTCGCGGCCTTCCTCGGCTACAACCCGATCCAGCAGCTCCTGGGCCCGCACGTGCTCGGCCGACTGCCACCGGACAACGCCCGCACGCTGACCGGCCGGGAGTTCTTCCCCCAGTTGATCTCGGGGCCCTTCCACGACGGGCTGGTGGTGGTGTTCTGGCTGGCCATCGCGATGTCGCTGGTGGCCGCGGCCGCCTCGCTGGTCCGCGAACGGCCCGCCGCCGCACCCACCGCGACGCCGGCCCCGCCCGCCGCACCCGTCACCGGAACCACGGCCGGCGGCGGAACGACGGACGGCGGCGGAACGACGGACGGCGGCGGAACGCCGACCACCCGGACGACGCCCGCCGGAGCGACGGCCGCGACCGAGCGGCGGCCGACCACCGCCACCCCGCCGACGAAGGAGCACGGGCCGTGACCGCGGACGGCACCGGGCTGTCCGCCGAGTCCGTGGTCCGGCTCCGCCTGGCGATCGGCCGGCTCAACCGCCAACTGGTCCGCGCCTCCGGCGACCAGGACCTCACCGCGGCCCAGCTCTCCGCCCTGGCCCGGGTGGAGCAGCACGGGCCGCTGCGCCTCGGCGAACTCGCCGCCCGCGAGGGGGTGGCGGTGCCCTCCATGGTCCGCACCGTCGCCCCGCTGGTCGCCGACGGTCTGGTCGCCAAGACTCCCGACCCCGAGGACGGACGCTCCCAGCTGCTCGCCCCCACCCCGCTCGGGCACGACACCCTCTCCCGGATCCGCCGCGAGCGCACCGCCCTGCTGGCCCGCCGCAGCGCCCGGCTCACCCCCGCCCAGTGCCGGGACCTGGAGGCGGCCCTCCCCCTCCTGGAACTGCTCCTGGAGGAACCCGACACCTCCTAATGACGTTGTCAAGCCGCAGCTACTACGGGGAGTCCACGTTGGAAGCACTGTCCGTCACGGATCAGGGCCCACAGGACGTTGACGC